>CAKZLG010000267.1 GCA_937125035.1 uncultured Maribacter sp.
GCTTTTGGCACATAGGATGGAATACTGAAGACAAAATGGTCGTAATCTTGGGTGTAGGGCCGTAAAAATTCCCAAACAGCATCCGTGATGGCCGTATCTTCCTCTAAGCCAATATGGCACCGCCAAATTATGGGCACGTTCTTTTCTTTTTTAATCATGGCGGCCAAAGGCATGGGCTGCGGGTCATGGACCACCACAATATCACCCTCATGGATCAATTTGAGTGCCTCCGGTAAGTTGTTTTTGTTTACGGTCTCATATATTTCCCGATCTTCTACGGTAAAAACACCATCTCCACTACCATGTATGGCGTTATGGATACGCTTGGTGAGATCAAAAAATCTGGGATCTGTGGCTTCAATGACCAACCATTCTATAGAGACGCCCAACTCACGTAGAATACGCATTTGGCTGGGCAGCATTTCGGCCACGCCGCCGCCTATGGCGGTGGAATTGATCATCCAAATGGTTCGTCCCTCTAAGGCCATCAGAGGGGCTTTTGCTTTTTCAAGAAAATCCAAGACAGAGGAGTATAGGGCCCCATAGGCTTTATAATCATCAATCTTTGCGCCGGGCTTTACCGTAATTTTTTGCATAGGGTCTAGTTTTGGTGATTCCCTATAAGATACGAAAAGGTTATGAAACGGGAATTTTAAAGGTAGAAAATGGTGGTAATCCAAGACGTTGATTCCCCTTTTTCTGTTTTTTAAAGGTCTCGCCAAAAGAAGAAGCTAGCTTCTGGAAGAAGGAAAATGGCTCCTATGTCAAAGCGCATGGAAACGGATGGGCCACGGTCATTTTCCTTTTTGTACAGTGCCCCTTGATCCCTCCGGCCCTGGGAGGAGCTCTAGAATGGCCTTGGGCCGTAGACCGGGCTCCTCCCTGTGCGACACAAAAATAACGGCCGAGCTGCTTTGCGCTGCAAAAGTATTCACCAATTGTACAAAAAAAGATGCGGAGGCATCATCCAGTCCGGCGGTGGGTTCATCAAGAATGAGCAAGGGCGGGTGCTTTACCATGGCACGGGCCGTCATGACCAAGCGCTGTTTTCCGGGCGTTAGGGCATGGAAATGGGTATTCCGCTCACGTTGTAGGCCCAAAAGATGGAGCCATTCCTGCGCACACCTCTCTTGGGTTTCCGTGGGCCGTACATACAGCCCAATGGAATCCGTTAGACCGGAAATCAACATGTGTTCCACGGAATGCCGACCCGAAAATTTGTCGGTCATTATAGGGGAAAAGTATCCTATGTTCTTTTTGATGTCCCAAACAGATTCACCACTTCCTTTCTTTTTTCCGAAGAGATGTATGTCCTGGCCAAAGGCCTTGGGGTTATCTCCTGTGATCATGGAAAGGATGGTCGACTTTCCACTGCCATTGGGGCCTTTTAGTTGCCAGAATTCGCCCGGTGCCACCCTCCAGTTTATCGCCTGTAAAATAGCCTTGTTGCCATAAGCCACGTGAACATCCTTGAAGACGATAAGCGGTCCCTGCTGGGCAGGATGGTCATGAACGGGCCCAGGAATGGCCTGTAAAGTTTTTGGTAGCGGTTTTTTGTTTCCCTCTTCTGGAAGAATGCGCAAGATGTTGAATGCACCCTTTTCCAATTGGGCAAATTGGTTTATGAAGGGCAGCACATCTTTTTTTCTACTGATCATTTGTATGAATTGGATGGTCTCTGCCCTTGCCGTGAGCATTTGTACCATCTCTTCCACAAATGGTGCATCCAAATTGTCAAAAGGGTTATCCAGCACTACATAGCTGGGCTCCAAGTCGAAAATGTATTTTAGTAGAGCCCTCTTCTGCTCCCCGCTGGATAGGCTTCTTAAAGGTTGTGCAATATGGTCAATGACCCTGTTTTCGTGGCGTTCCTCCTCAGTCATGAACCGCTCTAAGGTAACTTTGGAAAATAAGGCACCTTTTTGGTGTTTTAAATGGGACAGAGGTTCCGGGAAATATCCATTTTCCAAGTCCTCTAAAAAACCAGAGGTATCTGAGTTGTTGTTGATGAGCACTGCCCAGTGCAATTTCATGTCATTTTATTTATACGATAAATGAATACGGGGTTGGCTTTGTAGCTTGTCTTTTTTTCCAAGGCCATACCGTTGTTCAAAGCTACTTTTTGAGAAGGAAGGTTGTCCTTGTGAACAATGCAGATCAGGGAATGGCATCCATGGTTTTTGAAGGCCGTTTCCTTACACTTTTGGGCAGCCTCAGTGGCATGGCCCAAACCCCAGTGTTCTGGTAAAATAGAGTAGCCTATTTCCAGTTCACGCAGTCCGTCTACCGTTTGCACCAACAGGCCGCATACGCCAATAAGGGCACCATTTGTTTTGGAGATAAGGGCATGAAGGCCGCCCAAGTTTTGCTCATAGCGCTCAAAAATACGATCAAAGAATGCTCGGCAAGCTGTGTGGGGCTCCGTGGACGGGCCTTCCCAATACTGGGTACTGGCGGGTTCCTCAAAAAAGGGTAGCCAATGGACAAAATCACTTTCCGTTATTTTACGGAAATAGAGCCTTTTGGTCTGTATGCCCTCCAAAGGATACCGCATGGCCTATTCTCTTTTAAATACTATGGTGTCACCAATATTCAAGGCCCACTCGTCCACGCTACCGGCGTTCACCTCCAACACATACTGTACGGGTACTCCAGAGCTAAGGCCGTCTTCGTTAAAGGGCTGTGCATTTTTTTGAAAGGAAGCAATTTTCAGGTCGTCATCTATAAAAATAATATCCAAAGGTATGGCCGTATTCTTCATGTAGAAGGAATGAACGGCAACATCGTTGAATATAAAAAGCATGCCCTGCTGTTCCTCCATGCTGTTTCGGTACATAAGCCCAGTCTGGGTCTCATAATCCGTTTCCGCAATTTCAATATCCAGCGTGGTGAGTACGGAATCGGTTTCTTGTTGTTTCACCATTAGGACGCCCTCCTTGGTGAATGTTACCGGAGCGGTCTTTATGACCGTTTTGTTTTCTTCCTTACATCCTATCAGTAGAAGAAAAAAAACCAAGGCTATGGTCGGGAGGGTGCGGTACGGACTTGCGGACATGGTTAGGCTACATTTTTTTGAGGCTTGAACATGAGGTATAGCCCAATAAGGATAAACGGGATACTGAGCCATTGGCCCGTGGACAGTAGTCCCAAACTTTCCTCAAAGCCACCTTGGCTCTTTTTCACGAACTCCACAAAGAATCTTATGGTCCATAAAAGGACCAAGAAAAGACCCAAGAGGTACCCTTGTCGTTTTTTCTTATCGGTTTTCCAATAGAGATAATAGAGGAGTATGAAAACGAAGATATAGCAGACCCCCTCATACAATTGCGCTGGATGCCTGTAAGGAATTTCAGCCAGGTATTGCGAAAATTGAGGATTGTTCTCAATGGCATCATAGGCGGCATTCAAGGTTTTCTCCTTGGTAACGCCCAACGCTTTTGAGGGGTGCAGGTCATCAGAATCCCTAATGAATTTTGTGGCAAATACAAACGATTCGTCCACCTCTTTACCGTTAATCTCTGAATTGAAAAAATTACCGAGGCGCACGCAGAAGGCACCTATGGAAAAAGGTATGACCATGCGATCCAGTATCCACAATAAATTGAATTCTGGGTACTTTCTGGTAAACAGGTACATACCAACAATGACACCTATGGTGGCTCCGTGGCTTGCCAGTCCTGTAAAACCCGTAAATTCGTAACCATCCACCAAGCCAAACAAAAGGCTTCCCGTATCACTTTCCCTGATGGGCAGAAGAATCTCCAATAAGTGGTTCTTATAATAGGCCCAATCGTAAAAGAAGACATGGCCCAAACGAGCTCCCAGCATGGTGCCCAAAACAGTGTGGATGAATAGGGAATCCAATTGCTCCACTGATTTCTTCTCGTGGTCAAAAATGCGCTTCATGAGGTACCAGCCCAGTATAAAGGCAATGATCCAAAGCAGGTTGTAATATTTTATTTGGATGAACCCAATGTTGAAAAGCGTCTCGTTTGGATTCCATGTGATGCCTAGAAAATACATACCATTGTTTTTAGAGGGGCTAAGATAAGGAATTAGGCCTTGTAAATTTAGGCCGTGCCCCAAACCGAAAAAAGAAGGGAAGGGTTTAATGTCTGTTGGTGCCTATGGCACCGGGTCGTAGCCTTTGCCGCCCCAGGGGTTACAGCTTACGATTCTTTTTATGGAGAGCCATCCGCCTTTGAACAGGCCATGTTTTTTGAGAGCCTCCAGGGTATATTGGGAACAGGTGGGTGCGTACCTGCAAGTGGCTGGCGTGTAGGGTGAAATGGCCAACTGATAGAACCTGACTAAAAAGAGGAACGGTGCTATGAGTATCTTTTTCATGGTTATGGGTTATTGTTCCTTCTTGCTGGGAAGGTCTACAGTGATCTAGCCAAGGCTATAGGTAGTGCCTTCTTTCCCGTCTTTTAGTTGAATGCCCAGTTCTGCCAGTTGGTCCCTAATGTGGTCTGATGTGGTAAAGTCCCTATTTTCCCTAGCTTTTTTCCGCATTTGGATCAACAGTTCCACCACGGCGCCCAATTTTTCAGTACTTTCCCCATGGGTGACGTTTTCCTCCAAGCCCAATACATCATGCACAAACTGGCGCATGGTTTCCAAGAGTGTTTTTTGGTCTGTCTCGGTAATGGATTCCTTTCCTTCTTTAATGAGGTTGATATGCTTTACGGCATCAAACAATTTGGCGATGAGCACTGGGGTGTTGAAATCATCGTTCATGGCATCATAGCAAGATTGCTTCCAAGCCGTTACCTCCATGTGGGTATGGTTGGCCGTATTCAACCGCTCAACTTGGGCCATGGCCCCCATTAATTTGTGGTAACCCTTTTCCGATGCCAAAAGGGCATCGTTGCTCATGTCCAAAATGCTGGTATAATGGGCCTGCATCATGAAAAAGCGGACAACGGCAGGGGAAAATGGTTTACTGAAAATGGTGTTTTCCCCGGTGAAGATCTCTCCGGGAAGGATGCTGTTACCGGTTGATTTGGCCATCTTTTTACCGTTCAAGGTGAGCATATTGGCATGCAGCCAATAGCTGACGGGGCTTTTTCCGTTGCTGGCCTCGGCTTGGGCTATCTCACATTCATGGTGTGGGAACTTCAGGTCCATGCCCCCACCGTGAATATCAAAGGTCTCGCCCAAGTATTTGGTACTCATGGCAGTGCATTCCAAATGCCATCCTGGGAAACCGTCTCCCCATGGGGAGGGCCATCTCATAATATGTTGTGGCTCTGCTTTTTTCCAAAGGGCAAAGTCCTGTGGGCTCTTTTTTTCGTCTTGTGCCGTAAGTTCACGGGTATTGGCGATCATATCCTCCAATTTCCTACCGCTGAGCTTCCCATATTCATAGGTGGCGTTGAACTTGATCACATCAAAATAGACCGATCCGTTCTTTTCATAGGCATACCCTTTTTCAAGGATATCCCTTATGATCTCTATTTGCTCTATGATATGACCGGTGGCAGTGGGCTCAATGCTGGGTGGCAACAGGTTGAACTTGGCCAGGATATTGTGAAAATCCAAAGTGTAGCGCTGTACTACCTCCATAGGTTCCAATTGTTCCAGACGGGCCTTTTTAGCTATTTTGTCCTCCCCATCCTCGGCATCGTCCACGAGATGCCCTGCATCGGTAATGTTACGGACGTACCTCACCTTATAGCCCAAATGCCTAAGGTACCTGAAAATCATATCAAAAGACATGAAGGTCCGGCAATTGCCCAAGTGTACATTGCTGTAAACGGTGGGCCCACAGACATACATGCCCACGTGGCCGGGATTTTGGGGTTTGAAATTTTCTTTTTGCCCGCTAAGTGAATTATGGACTTTTAAAACCTGTTGGTCATATAGTTGCATCTATGGGGCGGTATTAAAATTTGGTGTCCAAATTTAAGTAATCCAAGAATTCCCGTCTAACGGCCTCTTTTTTGAATGTACCTCCGTATTCTGCCGTAATGGTACTACTTTCAATGTCCCGTATTCCACGTGAATTCACGCAGAGATGTTTGGCATCAATGACGCAGGCCACGTCTTCTGTTCCCAATACTTTTTGCAATTCCCTAACAATCTGTATGTTCAAACGTTCCTGTACTTGTGGCCGTTTGGCGTAATAGTCTACAATGCGGTTCATTTTTGAGAGCCCTACGACCGTACCATTTGAAATGTAGGCCACATGGGCCTTACCCACAATCGGCAATAAGTGGTGCTCACAGGTGGAATAGAGGGTGATGTTCTTTTCCACCAGCATCTCACCATATTTGTATTTATTGGAAAACGTAGAGGATTTTGGTCTGCGGTCTGGGTGAAGGCCCCCAAAAACCTCATTGACAAACATTTTGGCCACCCTATTGGGGGTGCCTTTGAGACTATCATCCTCCAGGTCCAAGCCCAAGGTCAACATAATTTCCCTTACATTTTCGCGGATGCGGTCTATCTTTTCACCATCACTGAGAACAAAGGCATCTTCCCTTAAAGGGGTATCCTCAGCAGCGGATACATGGTCGTTTCCCATTTGCTCAAAGTGCTCTTCCAATGTGCCTTCAATTTTCATTTATAACAACTTTATCAAGGGGCAAAGATATGTAATATATGCCACTTCGTAGGTTATAGGCGTTCTTTGACCCCTTAAATTCGTGTTAAGGATAAATCCATGAACTTCCAAAGAGGGTGGGTCGCCAAACTAAGGTCAATTTCTGTTCTAAAGAGGCTGTCCACCCTATACGGTTTGTTGTAGGATTGTGGAAAATAGCTAAGGTTCCCTTGGATGATAAGACCATCCGTCAATATTTGGGGTGCAGGGTTGCATTTCATCGATTAACGGTATTAAAAAACCGCTAAAGAATACTAAAATCTATTGGGTGTAGTTATTATATACGTTGCAGTTTATCAATAGCCCCATTCTTATGCGAACACTGTATTGCGCTTTGCTATGCCTATTCCTTTTTTCATGGAAGGGCGCTGCCCAAAACTCTGCCGATTGCAGGACCGCTATTCCCGTTTGTGCGGACCAACCCATTATGGGCTTGGCCGATGGGGGCGGGGACATTGATGAATTTGACCCTGAGGTCATTCGCCAGACCGGTTGTTTGGAAAAGGGGAGTGTAAGTTCTGCCAATATTGAGAACAATTCCTCTTGGTTTGTTTTCAGGGCAGGTACCGCGGGCCAAGTGGGCTTTGATATTGAGGCCCTGCCCAGTGGGGGCAATACCAACCCCACGGCAGAGTGGGACTTTGCCGTTTATGGTCCGTATGACGGAACCAGTGGCGAAAATTTCTGTAGTATCATTGGGGATGGCTCGTCCACACCCATTCGTTGTAACTACGAGGTGAACAATACCCCGTTTACGGGCATTGGTGTCAATCCAGAGAATGGGCAGGAAGGGGCCCCCTTCTTGGTAGGGAGCCAAAACACGTATGACGAATGGTTGGATGTACTGCCTGGGGAAATCTATTATATCTTCATCAATAACTTCAATACCAATTTTGATGGAGACCCAGAACCTTACATGCTTACATTTACGGGAAGTTCTGTGCAACAAGATCAGAACACGGCTTTGGACTGTACCCTGCGTGATGAATTTTTGGGGTTGGACATTACGGCCTGTGAGGGTGATCCAGATATTGTGTTGAGTGCGTTGAATTCGCCAGCCGGTGCGGATATAGGTACGGTGGTTTGGTCTGTGGATTATGAGGATGATGGCACTGTTGATGGTACTTTACCGGGTACGGGAACTTTCGGTGCTGAGCTTGTAGTGAGCAGCCCCAACTCTGGCAGGTATTTCGCCACCATTACCACGGGCTCAGGTACACCGCCCACCGTTGCGGATATAGGCGGAATCCTAATTACTTTTTATGGTATTCCGGAATTGGACCCAACCAACCCGGTAGCTATACTGGATACCAATCTATCCATAGATCCCGATCAGAACAATATTGAATTCAACGTATTGGGCGATGGGGACTACGAGTATGCCATTAACGGCGGACTCTTTCAAGATGACCCGCAATTTTTCAACGTACCGCCTGGATTGAACACCGTGGTCATCAATGATAAGAACGGATGTGGCACCACGGAACCCATTGAATTTTTAGTGGTGGGCTATCCCAAATTCTTTACGCCCAATGCAGATGGCATCAACGATTCTTGGAATATATTGGGTATTGAGACCTTAACGGACCCTGTGGTCTTTGTATTTGACCGCTATGGTAAATTGTTGAAACAATTGGATGCCAACGGGGGGTGGGACGGTACGTTCAACGGCCGGCCCATGCCCGCTACAGATTACTGGTTTCGTTTTGAATATCAAGAAGACGATGCTGGCCTACTGGTGGCCAAGACCAGAAAGACCCATTTTTCGCTAAAGCGATAATTAAAAAAACCCGCGCAATGGCGGGCTTCTTAAAATCAACTATTTTTTCCTTAGAAATTAATGGTGTAGCTCAGGGTTACGTTGGTATTCCTGGCATTGACCAAAGCGGGAGTGGTAAGGCCCGTGTCAAAGAATTGTTCATTCCTGTCCTGTTCGGTCCTTACGAAAGCCAAATCCAGTCTGCTTCCCCCAAAATTATAGCCCAGACCAGCAGATACACCGGTAAGGTCGCCAATGGTGGTGCCATTGGCATAAGGGCTTTGTTCATATCGATAGCCACCTCGTAAACTTACCTGTTCTATTCTGTACTCCCCTCCCAAACGAAATGTGGAAACAGCGCCCAATTCATTGGCTATCTGTCCGTTCACGGTTTGAAAGCTACCATCGGAAGTGGGCCTTAGTTCTGCCTGCGAGAAATCCTGGTAACCATAATCCAAGCTCAACAATCCGTTTTTGCCGAAGACAACGGCAAGGCTTCCGTTGACCTTGCTTGGAATTTTAATGGTATAGGCCTCAAAAAGGTTGATGATATTAAAGTCTATGAACCCAATGTCCTCATCGGCAAGATCAGAATCAATGCGCTGGGAAAGGTCGTCCGTTAATCGGTACCAAGTCGGGGACTGATAACTGGCCCCCACACGTACCGCCTCGTTCAACTTGGCAATGGCGCCCAGATTAAAGGAAAAGGCAGAGCCTTCCGTACGCAAGAGATTGTCAAATGTGGTGCGTTGTATGGCAGAGGTGGCATCATAGCCATTTTCCGTAAATTCATCATAACGGTCGTACAGCACGGTGTGAAAGTTCAAAGACGCACCAAGGTAAAGTCGGTCTTGGTACTGTGAGGCCGCATTTACCGTAAACTTGCTGTTAAAGCCAGAGGTGGTCCTCGAGTATTCTTGGTTCACCGAATTATAGGTGGCATTGCTTACATAAGCAGTATTGTTATCGTCATCAAAATCCACCGGGTCTATTATACCACCATAATACCCCAAAAACGCCTGTTGGTTCCCAAAACCCTGTCGTGCGCCGATATCCAAATAAGCGTCCTCTATGAATTCCCCATCTTGTAAAAGCAACGACCCAAAAGGGGTACCCTGTGCAAAGTTCAGGAAATAATTGTCCACCCCTTGGTTACTGTTTCCTCCGGCAAAAATTTCATTATCAAAATTTTGCACCATATCGTAATTGAACGCCAAGGTGAATTTTTTCCAATCAGAATTCGGGTTGGTGTTGTTGAACACAAAAGCCCCTCCAATTTGGTTGATATCCACCTCGTTCCTGTTCGCTGTACCCAAGGAGCCAAAATATAAGGCTTCATTATCATTACCATAAAAGGAGCCAGATAGGGTCATTAGACTGTTGTTGAAGACCGCCGAACCTGCTGGGTTGATGTTCAAGGCAGAGAAATCACCGCCCAAAGCCCCAAAAGCGCCACCCATGGACTGGAACCTAGCGGTGCCCTGCGTGCCCTCCGTGCCATATCTGAGCACATCGGTCATATTTTGCGCACTGGCCAAGCCGCATAACATTAAGAATAAAAAGGTAAATCGTCTTTTCATGGAATTTTATTTTTGTGAAATGGCCTTACGTATAAATGGGCGTAAGGCCATTCTGTTTTGTTGCGTTTGTTTATGGGCATCCCCACAGAGGGGCTATATTCCAGAATGGTAACCCGGACTACAGTGCCTATTACTGACGGCCACCGCTCCTTCCGCCACTTCTGCCGCCGGAAGACCTGCCAGAAGATCCAGAAGATCTAGATCCGCCACCAGAACTACGGTAACTACCGGAACTTCTGCTACTGCTTCCCGAACTTCTATAACTACCGGAACTCCTAGAGCTACTGCCTGAACTCCTATAACTGCCAGAACTTCTACTGGATCCACTGTAACTGCGTCCGGAACTGTAACCGCTGCTGCGCGTTGTTCCAGTTCTGGAACT
>CAKZLG010000268.1 GCA_937125035.1 uncultured Maribacter sp.
ATGGGTTGGTCTCAAAATCCGCGCCCAACATCCAAATGGCGGGCCATGTGCCCCCACCGGAAGGCAATTTTGCCCTGGCCTCTATTCTTCCATACGTGAATTCCTGTAAATCTTGAGTCTTTATTCTGGCCGATGTATAGGCTGTTCCAGAGCCACCCACGACCCCGAAATCAAAAAATAGGACAATGCGGTCGTAATTAAAGGCAGGCGCAGTGGCCAAATCAAAATTAAGGGTCTCCCATGCATTGGCCACCGTGGTCTGTACATCCACTTCAAAAAACTTGGTGGTATCTGTGGCATCCTCTATTTTAAGCCGAACGGTAGCCCCGGCCTTGGGAGACCAAGTGGTGATACCCATAGTCGTGTTCACGGATAGGTCCAGAGGCGCCTCTAAATTGAAAATGGTACCGGCAAAGGTAGCCGCCCCCACATTTTTAGTAAACTCCGCAACGTTGGCTGAGGTGTTCTCCCCGGAAACATCAGGATTGGGAACCACTTGTGCCTCGGCTCCTTCAAAAGACTCGAAAACCGGTGCTGCACCCTCAAAATCCTGAAGCATTTGTTGGGGGGTGCCTCCCGCATCCAATAGGGCAAACTCATCAAAATAATAGATTTCCGCACCGCTGTTACCTGTGGCCCTTGCCGTAATCCTCAACAGATCATCGGCAACCACGATATTATCCGGACTGTCCGTATATGACTGTAGCTCTTGATTGCCCCAACCATTATCGCCAGTACCTAGATCATAGGTCCAGTTGGCGGGGTTGGGTGCCCCGGGCACATCAAACTCATCTGACCAGACGAAATTGGTAAAGACTGTTTCCAAGACTTCTCCGCCACCTGTATCCGCTTGGTCTTCGGGAACGAAAACGCTGTACCACGCCAAGGGAGCGTCACCATTAAAAGGTTGGCTTATGCCCCTGACTGCCAAACGGTTCTCCGTAAGCTCCAAGATTTCGTATTGACCCGGGATTACCGCCCAATAGCTCAAGAAACCACTGCCTACATCCAAGGTTCTGGTACCATCCTCATCCTCTATAATCACGAAACTGGTCTGGAATTCGGCCTGATCGGTAATGTCCCTGCACTCGTCCGCGAACTCCTGCGGAGTGGCGTCTGGAAAGAAACGGTTAACCTCTGTCCAATTGAGAAAACTGAGATTATCCGCCCCAGGATCCAACACATAGCTGTAATTGTCGTCATCATCATAACTGAATTCCAGCACATCGTCATACAAACAGGCGTTCAGCGCATTGGGCGATGCACTAAAGAACTCCGGAAAATCATTGGTCAAGGGTCCCACCCCAAAATGCCCGCCTACCGTCCTGTTCCACACCCATCGTTTGGAGCCATCACCGGCCAACAAACGTAGGGTCTCATCATCTATGAACAGACGTACATCCATGTCCAAGACCTGTGTTATACTAGAAGTAACACCCCCTGGGCCAAAAGCTATCAAGGTTACCGGCGCTTCATACTGGCCGGAACGTGTAAACCTGAACGTAGTACTTTCACCCTGTCCCAGAACAATGGGATCTGCGCCCGGCGTTACGATCACATGATAGGTAATGG
>CAKZLG010000269.1 GCA_937125035.1 uncultured Maribacter sp.
GAACCCATGAAAAGAATAAAGATCATTGCTTTTGTGCTCTACCTCTGTGTACTTTTAGTTCCCAAGACCATTATGGCACAGGATACCGCAAGGGAGTTTTACCAATTGAAAGTGTATGCCCTAAACAATAGCGACCAAGAACGACGCTTGGACAATTATCTGGAAAATGCATTATTACCTGCGCTACACCGGCAAGGGCTAAAAAACATTGGGGTATTAAAGCAAAAACCGGACAAGTTCATGCTGGCCAATAAAGTATACGTCCTTATTCCGTTCAACGATATCCAGGCCGTGGCCAATTTGGAGGACCACTTAAAACAGGATGCGGAATTTATCCGGACCGGGGCCGATTTTTGGGACGCTCCCTATGACAACCCCCCATTTGAGCGTGTGAACACCATATTGATGCGGGCCTTTTCCGAAATGCCCAAGATGGAACCTTCACCCGTTACCGGCCCCCGTGGGGATCGGATCTATGAACTGCGTAGCTATGAGTCGCCCACAGATGCCAAATATTGGAACAAGGTAGCTATGTTCAATGCCGGAGGTGAGGTACAACTTTTTGCCGATTTGGATTTTAATGCCGTTTTCTATGCCGAGGTCATTGCTGGCGAGCGGATGCCCAATCTCATGTACATGACCACTTTTCCCAATATGGAAAAACGGGATGCCCTTTGGAAAGCCTTTTTCTCTTCAGATAAATGGACAGAACTCAAAAATGCCGAAAAGTACAAGAACAACATGAAAAAAGCGGATGTCATTCTGCTGTACCCTACGGCCTATTCTGATTATTAGGACTTTGGGTGATCGTAAACTCCACCCTTCTGTTCTTTCCCTGTAGATCCTGTACCGGGCTTTCCGTCAAAGGCCTAGTGCTGCCGTATCCCTGCCATTTGATGCGGGCGTTGTCCAGACCCAGTTCCACAAGATATTGGGCCACGGCCAAGGCCCTTTTTTCAGACAAGCGCTGGTTGTATGCCGCACTGCCCACGGTATCCGTGTGGCCACTAATGACTATGTACCAATTTGGGTTGGTCTCCAATTGCGAAAAGATGCCCTTGATCTCGTCTTTGGCCTCTTCCGTTAGGGCAATGTCATCAAATGCGAAAACCACGTTTTCAAACAATGTCGTAGTATTGATGGCCACCTGTCCGTTTTGCGTTTCCCCATGAACCCCAACGTGTTCCTTGCGCTTGTTTTGGATGCTTTTCCCAGCCATGGCCACTTCTACCATATCCAAATAATAATAAGCCCCTTGTGTAAGGTTCCCGCGAAAATTAAGTTTTTTGGTGCGCCGGTTGTCCTTAAAGTTACCAATGGTCACAAAGCGCTCACCTCCTTTGGCCTCATACTCCGCAACGACCTCCACCCATTCTTCCTGATTGCTATAAAAATCATCCATCTCTATTTCAAGAACGGCACTGCTTTTTTGACCTACTTTGGTCAGGTGCATCCCTGAGAGGGTCTTTCGTGTTTCCACTGCAAACGAAGTATCTGAGAATAGCACCCCAAAGGTCTGTACAGCAAAATCCGAACGCTCCGCCAAGCTTATCTGGAAAGAAATTTTGTAGGTAATGCCTTTTTGCAAGGGTTCCCTGAGCTGGCCCATAATGTATTCCCTATAGTCATCAGGGGCAAACAAATAGAGTCCCACATAGGCATCCCCAAATTCAGGGTGTTGTTCTCCGTTGAAGTTCTTAGGAGCGCCCATGGCCTTA
The DNA here is from genome assembly GCA_937125035.1 of uncultured Maribacter sp. Classification (GTDB taxonomy): domain Bacteria; phylum Bacteroidota; class Bacteroidia; order Flavobacteriales; family Flavobacteriaceae; genus Maribacter. Next base: position 1,719 of record CAKZLG010000269.1, read on the forward strand.
CTGCAGGTGTTGAAGTAATCCGTTGAGCCCAGCGTAGGGGTGCGCCATTGCATAACATCATCATCTAGATTGCCCAAGGTCCGTGGGCAGTCCACGTAGGTTTCAAAACTGGGGTTCACCACCAGGTTTTGGCCATGGGAAAGCCAGCCAAAAAACATGCAAAAGACCAAAAGTATCCTCCTTAGATCAGCCATGGCGGGTTTTTCCATTTCCCTAAATGTAAGAAAAAGGACAATGTACTCCGTAACATGCCCTGAACCGGTCCCTTACTACAAATCGAATTTATAAGTGGCACCCGCCAAAACCTGAAGGCCTTGTACAGGAAAATTGGCCCACCTCTGGTAATTGTTATTGGCCAGGTTGGCACCTTTCACAAAGAGCGACAATTGGTTGTTCCAACGGTACCCCACATGGGCATTGGCATCAAAAAAGCTGGCCAAGGTTATGGCCGTGGCCGGGAAGGTATTTGGCGGATTATTGGGTACGACCGTGGTGGCCACATCCTCCCTTTCTCCCACGTAAAAAAGATTGGCGCCCATGTACCACTGCTCCCCTATCTGATAGTCCATAAAGAGCGATCCCATAAGATTGGGGCGGTTCCATGCCGGGTTGTCCGTTTCCGTATCGTACTCGTAGACCTCGGCGTTAAGACCCAAGGTGAAATTTCTGTTGATGTCCACATTGATCTCCCCGAAAAGACCCAAGGTCTTTATATCATCGTAGAAGACCTCAAAGGAGTTGCCGAGGTAATAGGTCTTGGCGTCGTTCCTAAAATTGTTTTGGGGATTGAGTTTGAACAACGGACTGAAATTTTCAGCCATGTAGGACCCTTTGAGATTGTAGCTTACATTGGGCAAAAGCTGGCCCTTTATCCCAACATAGGCATCATACTGGCGGTCCGTGGGTTCTATCCTCAAAGTAGGGGACACAAAGGGATTGTCTTCCACAAATCCAAAATAGGAATTCTGTTGAAGCTCGCCCTCCACGCCGCCATAGGCAATAAGGTTCTCATCCATAAGCCGGTAGGAAGCCGAAATGGCCGGATAAATGTAAAAATCACCATCGTTGTTTTCCAAGTCCATTCCGTAAACGATAAAAACACCCAGGTTCAGGGAAAGATCATCGCGCAACATTTTTAACCGTGGGTTGATGCCTCCTTGTAGGTTGGCATAGGTGATGCCCCCATCGTTGGTGGCGCTCGCCACACCGGCGTTGGCAAAATTACCGCCCACATAGTCCAATTTAAGGCCTACTCCCAACTTTTCCTCATTCAGCGGAAATTCCACATTGCCCTGTAACACGGCCCTGTTTTCACCTGAGGACACCGCATCCCAAAACCTACGGTACAGGACATTGGCATTTTTGAAATAAGCGTCCTCCACATGTATATGCGCCGCGGCCTCACCCATAAAATAATGCTGTTTTTCATCTATGGCCAGCCCAGCGGTATCAAACCCCTCGGGTAGCCCGTACCAATGGTACATTTGGTGCTGCAACCCAAGATTGGCGCCCCAGTCCATTTCTCGGTCACGTTTTTTATACGCGGCATCCAAACGAGTATCAGCAAACGTATTGTTGAGTTCAACACCATCAATATCACCAAAAGAAGAATGATGGTTCAGCCCAAGGGTATAATTGCTTTCCCTGTCTATGGCGTGGCTGGTATAAAATTCCGCCAACACGTTCGCAGGATTACCGCCCCCGGCAGATGCATAGGAGTTAAAGAGTTCTGGAGCGGGTGCTTTTTCCACTTGGCTGGCCGTTCCTTTTGAAGGGGTAAAGGTAGAGGCGACGGGCACTGAGAAAATGCTATAGGTAATCTCCTTTTTTTGCAGTACGATGGAGTCATTGAGGTTGGGCACCGACCTTATTTTAAAGGCATCGGATACCGTTGGGGTATAGGCCTTGGTCACTGTTACGGTTTCCGTTCCAATATCTTTGGTCTCCGTTTCTTGGGAAAATCCAAGATAGCCCACAAAAAAAAGGAAGGCAAGACCATAACGTTTGGCGTTCTTCATATACATTCTGTTCTGGCACATTAATTTTGATCGGGATTGATGGATGAATTGCTTTGGGCCTCTTTGGATTTTATTATGGCGAGTTCCCCCTTGGCATTGGCCACCAGCTCTGGGTACTGCCCAAAGTTGGCAATGACGCTGTCCAAAATGTAGGTGGCCTGGTACGCATCTCCCAATGCGTAGAAATTCCTGGCCATGAGCACTAGGCCCTTACCGCCCCATTCCTTGTAGGTGGCATAGTCCTTGGCCAAACGCTGCACGGTACTGTTGGAGGATTCATGGTCCCCATCCTTGTTCTGGAAAAAAGCATTGTAATAGAGGGCCTCTGCAGCGGTCTCGCCGGAAGCGATCTTCAACACCTCCTTATAAGCAGATGCGGCCTTGTCCTCATCTCCGGTGGCCATGGCGGCCCTGGCGATCATGATCTGCGCATCACTTTTTATACGGTCATCTATACTGGGGGTGGCCAACACTTTCTCAGCATATTCCAAGGTCTTGGGATAGTTGCGCTGTCCGTAATATCCCTTCATCAAATTAGAGCGTGCAAAGGTCCTGTTCTGTTGAATATTCGCTTGGTCCTCCAATTTCAGCAAATACGGCAAGGCCGCAACATAATCCCTGTTGCCCACAAGTACCTCACAGACCCGGGTCAAGGCCTGCTCTGCGTACTCACTGGAGCTGCGATCGGCCACGTAGGTATAATGGGGCAAGGCTTCCTCCCGATCCCCTTTGCCAAAATACAATTGGGCCAGATTAAAATGGGCGGTAACGGCGTGCAGCCCGTTCGGGAATTCCGATAAGTAGTTTTTATAGCCCCTTATGGCGGCCTCAATATTGCCCTCCATGTTCTGCTTTTGGGCGGAATCATAAGTAGCATTGTCCAGTTCGGCATTGGTGACCTCCACAAAATCAAGTCCTTGAACCCATGAGGCGTATTCATTTACCCGGCCCATGTCCACGTAAATGAGTTTGGCCGTAGCCACCGCCTGTATGGCTTCTTGGGTATTGGGAAAATCGCGCACCACGGTCTTGAACTTGGCCAGAGCGGCCTCGTTCCCTGCCCCATTGTAATGCACCAACCCCTGGCGCATCAAGGCCTGCGGCACCAAGGAGCTGCCCTTGTATTCTGACACCAAGCGGTCATAGGCTTGTAGGCCTTTGGCTTCATTCCCTTGGGCCACATAGGAATTTCCCAGTTCATAGAGGGCATCATCCTTAAAGCTGGATCGTGGAAACTGGGCCACGAAATTCTCCAAATTTTCAATTTTTTGAGCGCTTCGATCTACAAAGCCATAGCACATGGCCTTTTGGTAGGTGGCATAGTCCTTCTCAGGTCCGGTTAGGGCCAAGGCCTTGTTATAGGTTTCAATGGCCGGCCAATAACTCCGGGTAGCGTAGTAACTATCCCCCAAGCGCAAATAGCCATCATTCAATTTGTCCACATCCGTAGTTCCTTTTGCCGTAAAGGCATTGAAATAGGTAATGGCGTCCTTGTATTGCTTTTGTTTAAAATGGGCATACGCCAAACTGTAGTCCACTTCCTCGTATTCTGGTACCCTTGGGGCAGCCGGGAGCTGTTTGAACTTGGAAAAACCCGCGGCAGCGGCATCAAACCTGTTCAAGAGATAATCCGCTTCTGCTTTCCAATACTGGGCCCTGGCCTGGAACAGGTCATCTTGTGGGTTGTTCAATGACTTTTCAAAATGCTCGGAAGCTCCTTGATGGTCCCCAGCCATAAATAGCTCCACCCCTCTAAAATAGGCCACTTTCTGGAAAACCTCCTTTGAAGCGTAGTTCCCGTTCTCCTCCAAAAGCGCCATGGCCCCCTCAAAATTTTTGGAGGTAATAAAGGAATCCACCAGTAAATTCTGCATTTCCTGTTGGTTTGCATCACCGGGGTACTTTTCCAAATATTGGGTTATCACCTGGGGCACGGGTTCATAGGCATTGCCTACCTCGTAACTCAACCGGGCATAGTTCAAAAAAGCGTCTTTTTGGATCTCAGGGCTAAATTCCATTTGAGAGGCATTTCTGAACGCATTGAGTGCCTCTTGTTTTTTATCGACCTTTAAATAGCATTCCGCCAAATGATAGTAGGCATTTTGGGAAACACTGTTGGTTCCCCCAATGATCTTGTTGAATTGCTGTATGGCCTTCTCATAGTCCTGTTGTTTGTAGTGCGAGTATCCTAAAAGATAGAAGTCCGTATTGCTCCATTTGCCCCTTTTGCCCTGGTACTGCTCCAAATAGGGGATGGCATTGGCATACTGGCCTAGATTGAAATAGCTTTCCCCAATGATCTTGTTGAGTTCCGATACTTCCCTCCTATCGGCCTTCGGGAGCTGTTTTTTGGCCAAGGCAATGGCCTCTTCAAAATTGCCCAGCTTAAAGTTCATATCAGCCTGATAATAGCTCAACTTCTCTTGCAGTACATCTTGATCGGTAATTTGATCAAAACGCTCATTGGCCTGTTCATAATCATCCTCTTGGTAGGCCATATAACCCAAATAGTATTTTGCCTGTGAGCCGTAGATTGGGGAGTTGGTCACTTGCTGCAAATACCGCTCCGCCTCCTTTCGTTTTTGCGAAGAGAAAAGGGCGTACCCGTAGTTAAAGTTAAACTTGTCCATCTCACCCCTGGACAGGGCGGATTGGTCCACTTTGTTGTACCATTTTAGGGCGTAGGGATACTTGCCGGTCTCAAAGTAATATTCGGCCACATCGGCAAAAGCCGAGTTTCGCTTGGTGGAGGTAGGATATTTCTCCACAAAATCCTCCATGAGGCGATCGGCCCCCAACTGGTTGAGCCGTGCGGCCGCATTGGCCACATAATAGGCACTATTGGCCTTGGTCTCCCCATCTTTTGTGCTGGCCCCTACCTTTTCAAACAAGGTTTGCGCCGCCTGGTACTGCTCATTATTATATAGGGCCAACGCATCTTGGAAATCTTTCCGGTCATGGGTATAGATTTTGGATTCCTGACCCATAATAAGGCTGAAGCAACCTAAGGCCAAAGGAAGAAAGGCGGTTAATTTTTTATGCATAGTGTTCTATAACTATTTACTATTACCGTATCGTAAAAAGGTAAACGGCAATTAGGAGGGTTAAGTATGTACAAGAGCTCCACAAAAGAAAATAATTTGAGGGCCACATCCCAATTATCAATGGGAACTTATTACTTTTATATCAACATTTATGCCATGCAAGAGACGGTTTTAGAATTGAAGGATGTTGCCATTTTCCAAAAGGAGAGCCTAGTGCTCAATGATATTAGCCTCAAAGTCACCAAAGGGGAGTTCGTTTACCTCATAGGCAAGACGGGCAGTGGCAAGAGCAGTTTCATGAAAACACTGTACGGCGACCTTCCCCTGAAAGAGGGCCATGGGCATATTGTTGATTTTGACCTGAAAACACTTACGGAAAAGCAAATTCCCTTTTTACGGCGGAAATTGGGCATTGTGTTCCAGGATTTTAAACTGCTTCCGGATCGTAACATCAATCAGAACCTCTTATTCGTACTCAAGGCCACGGGATGGAAAGATCAAGCCAAAATGGATAATCAAGTGCTTTCGGTCTTGGAAAAAGTGGGCATGAAGACCAAAGGGTTCAAATTTCCCCATGAGCTGTCCGGAGGGGAACAGCAACGGGTGGCCATTGCAAGGGCCCTATTGAATGACCCGGAATTGATCTTGGCAGACGAGCCAACGGGCAACCTAGACCCACAGACCAGTGTGGAGGTCATGAAGGTACTGCAGGAGATCAATAAATCCGGGCGCACCATCCTCATGGCCACGCATGATTATGCCCTAATTCTCAAATACCCCTCCAAGACCATTAAATGTGATGCCAATAAGGTATTTGAAGTGGTCCAAAAGGCCGTATAATCGAAGTATTGCCTGTATTTAACCGCCATCACTTGAAATAAATCGCCCAAAATTCAGTTCTAGATAGACTGTGGCATCAGAGCCATGGGCAACCCAAAATGACAATGC
>CAKZLG010000270.1 GCA_937125035.1 uncultured Maribacter sp.
TGTCCAAGACGGCCCTCGCCCTGGTGGAAGGGGTAGGCTATGGTACCGAGGTCCTTAGCCACAATGTGTCCCTCTCCACGAACGCCACCTGTTTTCAGCGATCCATGGCCATGGCCTTGGGAGATGTTCCCGCAAATGCTGTGGATGTGATCGTATTGCACGCCCCTGGGACCATAAAGGGGGATGCCTCGGAAATCAATGCCATCCGGGCCGTATTTGGGGAGAATGTCCCTTTTTTGACCACCAACAAATGGAAGCTGGGCCATACCTTCGGAGCCTCAGGCATGCTGAGCATGGAACTGGCCGTACTCATGTTACAGCACCAAAAAGCCATTAGGGTGCCTTTTGTTACGTACATCAAGGAACCAGCGGAAATCAAAAAGGTAATGGTGAACGCTGTTGGCTTTGGAGGCAATGCCGTGAGTATATTGCTCTCTAGGGCGGAGCATTATGAGCAGGCGTAGTTCCGCAAAAAAAGAGACATGACAATCCCAAAACCCTTCAATTCATCTAATTTCTCATAGAATTGGGCTATTTTTGACCTTCCTATTCTTATGGTATGAGCGAGACAAGACACGATTGGACGAAAGAACAAATATTGGAAATCCACAACAAACCTTTAATGGATCTGTTGTACGAAGCGGCCACCGTGCACCGGCTGCACCATGACCCCAACACGGTACAGGTATCCACCTTGCTCTCCATTAAGACAGGGGGCTGCCCGGAAGATTGTGGTTATTGTCCGCAGGCCGCCCGCTACCATACCAATATTGAAGGGAATGACCTTATGGGCGTGCCCCAGGTGAAGGCACAGGCGTTGCGCGCCAAAGCTGCGGGGAGTTCTCGGGTCTGCATGGGGGCCGCTTGGCGTAACGTTAAGGATGGCCCTGAGTTTGAGCAGGTATTGGAAATGGTACGCACCATCAATAAATTGGATATGGAAGTCTGTTGTACCCTGGGGATGTTGACGGAGAACCAAGCCAAGCGCTTGGCAGAGGCCGGTTTGTATGCCTACAACCATAATCTGGACACTTCAGAGGATTACTACAAAGATGTGATATCCACCAGGGCTTTTGAAGACCGGTTGGAAACGATAGACAACGTCCGCAAGAGCAATGTTACGGTGTGCAGTGGGGGCATCATTGGTATGGGCGAGGCATTGGAAGACCGTGCTGGGATGCTCGTGGCACTGGCCTCGCTGAACCCACAACCAGAATCCGTGCCCATCAATGCCCTTGTGGCGGTGGAGGGCACTCCCATGGCAGACATGGAGCCCATCCCTATTTGGCAAATGATACGTATGGTGGCCACCACCCGCATCGTAATGCCGCAAACCCAGGTGCGCCTCTCTGCGGGCCGCACTGAAATGAGCCGCGAAGGACAGGCCATGTGCTTTTTTGCAGGGGCCAACAGTATCTTTGCCGGGGACAAATTGCTCACCACCCCCAACCCGGATGTCAATGAGGACATGGACATGTTCAAACTGTTGGGGCTTACTCCTCAAAAACCCTTTACCAAGATTTCCCAACCCAAAACCGTGGAAGCTTCTGAATCCGCATACCAGCCGTTGGGCGAAAAACCAAGATGGACCCGCCCCGGTCATACCATCACCAGAAATGAAGCGGCCAAAAAGAAAGGGAATCTTGCCAATTGAGGAAGGTGAACCTTTTTCCTTGTGGGATGCCATCCTTTGTGTTTCCTGTTTTTTTTCATTGAGGAACGATGCCGTCTTGCCCGTTAAGCATGACGTTCAAAAGTGGTTTTGCCGATAATGTATTTTATATTCTCCAATTTTTAGGGTGATCTTTGGCCGGTGTTATTTAACTTTGGCCCTCCTTAAATCCGTGCTATTATTGAAGTTGACTGAAATCACAAGGGTAAGCGCCCTCACCAAAGAACAGTTTTTAAAAGACTATTACCAACCCCAAAAACCTGTGGTCATGGAACGGGCCATTACAGGTTGGCCCGCATATGCCAAGTGGGATTTGGATTATATGGCCAAGGTGGCCGGGGAAAAAATAGTGCCACTTTATGATGACAGGCCGGTACAGCACAAAGATGGTTTCAACGAGCCCCATGCCAAAATGAAAATGGCAGACTACCTTGCCCTACTTAAAAGGGAGCCCACCAATTACCGTATTTTTTTGTGGAACATTCTCAAGGAAGTACCCCAGCTTCAAACGGATTTTGAGTACCCGGACTTTGGCCTTCGTTTTATGAAGGGCCTCCCTATGATGTTTTTCGGGGGAAAAGACGCCCATACCTTCATGCACCATGACATAGATCTGGGCAATATCTTCCATTTTCATTTTGCGGGCCAGAAGAAAGTCATCCTGTTTGCACAGGACCAGACCAAGTTCTTGTACAAAGTGCCCCATTCCCTTATTACCCATGAGGGCATTGATTTTTCCAACCCCGATTATGGGCAGTGGCCGGCCCTGCAACGTGCACACGGGCACATTACCCATTTGAACCACGGTGAAGTGCTCTACATGCCCGAAGGGTATTGGCACTACATGAAGTACCTCACTCCCGGTTTTTCCATGAGCCTAAGATCCATGCCCAAAAGACCGGTGCACCTGGCCAAAGCTATTTATAATGTGGCTATCATGCGGCACTATGACGTGCTCATGCGCAAGCTTAAAGGACAGGCGTGGATCGATCAAAAGAACAAGAAGGCCATAGAGCGCACCCAAAAGTTCTTGGATTCCGTTTAGGGCGTTGCCACCGCATTTCAATATCTTTGTCCTTACCATTAACTACAAAATGTAATTTTATGAAAAAGTTCTGTTTGTATGCCGCTGCTGTATTTGTTTCTTTTATTACGGTCCAAAACGTGAGGGCGCAGGCCTTTTCCGGAGATGGGGACGCCAAATTTCAATTGGGCCCCAAATTTCAGGAGAACGGCACGGGCATCGTGGGCTCGTACGATTATGGTGTGGGCCCTAATCTTTCCGTTGGGGTCTGGTCTTCATATGTCTTGGGGGTGGATGAGGTGCTGAATGCCAGTTTTGGCAATCGGTTTGATATTCGTGCCCGGCTCAATGCCAACTTGGCCAATGTGATTGATGATGGGGGTGATTTTGATGTCTACCCCGGGCTCAGTTTGGGTCTTAAAAATTTTGGGGGCCACGTAGGGGCACGTTATTTCTTTTCACAAGGCTTTGGGGTCTATACCGAGTTTTCGGCCCCTATAGCCCGGTACAACACAGATGTGCTCTCGCCGGCAGAGGAGCTGCTCAACCAGTTCATGTTCAGTTTTGGGGCCAGCTTTAATCTGTAGCGCTCAACTGGTGCACCATGTCATAGACCAGATGGCTTTCCCAACCGCGATATAACAAATAGTGGGAGAGCTTTCTTTTTTTTATTTCTAATTTACCGTCTTTCAATTGATGCCAGCGCTTTTGAGCCAAAGTTTCAAAGGCTTCTCTATAGACCTCTTCCGGAATCTCAGACAGGGCCACTTTGATGTTATAGACAGAAATGTCCCTTTGCTTTAATTCCTGTACGATCCGTTTTCGGCCCCATTTCTTAATGTTGAACTTGCCCCTTGCATAGCTTTTTGCAAAGCGTTCTTCATTCAAATAGTTTTCTTGGATGAGATGCCCCATGATTTGGTCCACGGCCATGGGAATGATGCCCAGTGTCTTGAGCTTAGCCCGTACTTCTTTGTGGCAACGCTCTTGATAGGCACAAAAATGTTCCATTTTTTTGGTGGCCTCGAGTACGGTATAGGATTTTTTGGGATATTCCATGGCTTTTTTTCATCATTCGGGTTGGGGTACGTTCACCTCCAAGATATTTGCCGTGGTGGTGAAATGAACCTTCCCGGCATCATCCATAGCAGCTTGGTACCCGGGCATGGTGTCATAATTGGTGTTCTTTGCCTTGGGGAGGATTACTTCCAGGGTCCAATCTGGTTCGGTTTGTGTCACCTTAAGTTGTAATTGGCCGTTGTCATTTTCGTGGTAATGTACACTAATGCTGTTATGGCCCACCTTAACATGTTCCAAGGAGGCCCGCTTCCAAGAAGAAGGCATTTGCGGAGCAATGACGATCTTCTTCTGGTGTGCCATGGGGCGTATGCCAAAAAACTGTTGCACTATGGGAATCGCATAGCCATAGATGTTCCAGGCTTGGGTCATCATGCCATAGTCTGGGGACACCTCATACATACTCCCGGGCAGGGCATAGTTAAAGCTCCGGGTCATGCGCTGCAAATAATCCAAAGCTTGGTCCGGACGGCCATAGTTATTTTCGGCCACGGTTTGTACGCCTGTGGGCAGGGTCATGACGGCCCCGGTATAGGAAAATACCTTGCTGCCCTTAAACGAGCCAAAATCCGAACCAGCGGATGCATCACGGTCTATGCCCGTAACGAATACCCCAAAAGGATTGGTGTATTTCACCGCGGTATCCAAGGCCTTAATGGCTTTCGCACTGTCCGCGATCTTCATTTCCATAGGAGTGTTCACTACCCAATTATGGTGTACCACAAAGGGGCTTGTACCTTTGGAGGGGTTGGCCAAGATTTTGTTTTTGGTAGCCTGGAGTTCCTCCACGGCCCAAGGTTTCTGCAGGGTATCTGCGCGTATGATGGCATCCTCAATAAGTTGTAGGGCCTGTGCATCGGTCCCTAAGAAATCGGCATAGGAACCAAATGCTTCGGACCAGAAGGCTGTGTTTATTTTTTGTTTGAGGGCCTTGGCCGTTTCCATGTACTGATCGGCCAAGGCCATTTTTCCCAATTCCTGGGCTATGTGCGCGGCATCCTCAAAGGCCCTTTGCGTATAGGCGGCCACATCGATCATTTCAGAGTCCAGTCCATGTATCTCCATCATTCCAAAACCATCCGGAAACAAGTTGCCATCCCGATCCCTTTCTTCCATGAGCCATTGAAGCCCTTTTTCTATGGTGGGGAAGTAGCGTTCCAAAAAAGCGTTGTCTCCGTTCCATTGGTAGACCTCCCAGATGAGCGAGGCAAACTGTGGGGTCTCGTTGATGTTGCCACGATTGAACACGGCACCATTGGTGGACATTTCATGAATAATGCGCCCATTGCCGTTCACGGCGTTGGAGACACTGTCCAGAAGGGCAATGGTTTGGTAGACCACCTCTGTCTGGCCAATGGCCATGTAGCCCTTTAGGGCATATTCACTGTCCACCCCAAACCACCACGGGTAATCTGGGATGCCGGCTGAAATACCGGTACCAATTTCCGGAACGGTGCGTACCAACCAATCGCAATTGTACTTCAACCACTCAAACGCTTCTTGAATGTCCTTGTCCGGGACGGTCAATTTGGATTGCTGGGCCAAGGTGGCGTAACGTTCCTTTTTTTGCAGAAGAAGGGTTTGGGTACTGTTTTGAATATTGTTGAAGGTCTGCAGGGCCTCCTTTTGTGATCGGTATGAACCGGCAATGGTGAAGGAAAGGGTCTTGGATTGGCCCGGCCCAAGCCGCATGGGGTAGGAGAGCTGCCGGCTTAGGCCCAGGCCTTGGTAGGCGCTAGATGCCTCGTTCCATGCCATGGGCTTTTGGGGAGCACCAAAGACCACAAACCAGGGTTGGGTGTCGTTTTTGGCCATCCATGCCCCTTCTTCCTTGAGAAAGGTGGCAGTATCTTGGGCATCGGTCATTTGGGTGCGTTCCCCCAACCAAGTGGGCCTTAGATCTACATGGCCCGTGAAGTGGAAAATCAGTTCCTCAGGGGTATTCCCATTGTTCGTAAGCACGTAGTGCACCACCACACCTTCTTTTTGGTCTGGCACAAACTGAAAGCGCTCTAGTTTCAACGGCATGCCATTAAGGAAATAGGTATGGCTATTGCCAAAAGGGTAGTTGGTAAAGTGTACGGCACTGTCCAATGCAATCTGTTGTTCCTTGTATTCCAGTTGGGCTTCAAAGCCGTCCATTAATTTAATGGGATGGTTCCAGATGCCTCCCATTTCATCTTTAATGTGCCATCCCAATTCCGGGAAATTGCCATTTTGGTGGCCCACCATGTACACACGGTCCCCAGCTGTTACAAAGGGGGAATTCAAATAGGCTGATTTTCCTTCTATCCGGGGAACGGATGCAAGCATATCCATGGGGTTTGGGGCCGCTTCCTCAGGGGAACAGGAACCAAAAAGGACAGTAGAAATAAGGATAGCGGCGGCCTTGGCAAAGTTCATGGATCAAAGGTTTGGGTAAAAATAACAAATACCCCCCATTTGATGATCATATACCTACCCTAGGGAACATGGTGGGGCCTTAAA
>CAKZLG010000271.1 GCA_937125035.1 uncultured Maribacter sp.
TAAAGGGGCGTTGGCTCATGAGCCCCATGTTCTTGATCTTACCCACCACACTGTGGATCTTGGTGGTCTCTAGCGCTTCGTGCAGGGTCATGGGGGGTAAGATGGAGGGCAGGCGCTTGGCGAGCATGGTCTTGCCCGCCCCCGGTGGGCCAATTAAAATAATGTTGTGCCCGCCAGCAGCCGCAATTTCCATACAACGCTTTATACTTTCCTGCCCTTTAACGTCAGAGAAATCGAACTCCGGAAAATCCAGGCTTTTATAAAATTCTTCGCGGGTATCAATGATCGTTTGTTCCAAGGGTGTGCCTTGGTCAAAAAAATCGATGACCTCCTTTATGGTCTCCACACCATACACCTTTAGGTTGCCCACAATCGCCGCCTCCTTGGCATTTTCCTTGGGCAGGATGAATCCGGTAAAACCTTCTTCCTGAGCCTTGATGGCTATGGGAAGGGCCCCTTTTATGGGCTGTAGGCTACCATCCAAGGAAAGCTCCCCCATTATGATGTACTTCTCTATATCATCTGATTTAATCTGATTGGAAGCCGCCAAAATGCCCAGAGCCAATGTCAGATCGTAAGCGGAACCCTCTTTACGCAAGTCTGCTGGGGCCATGTTGATGGTGATCTTCTTCCCCGGAATTTTAAAGCCATTGTTCTGCAAAGCGGCCGCAATACGGTAGTTGCTCTCTTTAATGGCATTATCAGGCAATCCCACCAAGTGGTAGCCGATTCCCTTATCAATGTTTACCTCCACGGTGATGGTGGTTGCTTCAACACCAAAGACGGCACTACCGTAGACCTTTGTCAGCATGCATCCCTCCTTTTTTGTTAAAAATAAGGTTTTTGACCAATACTTAAGGTCACTGGCCCATTTTCGTTACCGTAAATTCCTTGATTACGGTGATGGGCTTGCCGTAGGAGGTGAATCCGTTGAGCACCACCTCAAAAACACCCTCCACATCCGAAGTAAAAAAATCATACGTATAGCTGCTCCCTTCCACCTTTACATGCGGCTCCCAAAGAAGTAGCCTTCTATAATCAGGGGTCCGCTTAAAGGGGCTATGGTCTGTGGCATACACCTGTTTAAAATAGTTCTTCTTTACCACGGGAAGATCAACCTGGGTCTTTAAAGCATTTTCAGCTTTAAGGTTTTGCACAAAATCCCAGTCAAAGGTTTCAATGGACATCATGCCCTGATACTGCTTTCCACCTAAAATAAACTGATCTCTTATGAGTCGTATTCTCTCTATTTTTCGGGCATCAAAGTTTTTTATGTTCTCATGGTTTGGGATAAAAACACCATCTACTAGAACAATGGCGGGAAAATCATTGTACTCCTCATTATACGTCTCAAAATCTTGGGATATCTTCACATAATCCGGATTTTTACCTCCTGACCTGTACCCGGCAAATTTAACGATTTCCACCAAGGTCTCGCCAAAGGTTGGGAATCTGGTATAATCATCCAAATAAAGTACCTCAGGAAGGCCGCCATCAAAAGGATCAATGGGATTTCCCTGAAGAACGGAATCCGGTTTTTTGGAGTAGAATTGGTTTTCCAATTGGTTCTGCACGCTTCGTTCTTTAATGTAGTCGGCATACGTGGACGACAGGGCAAAATCCGAAAATTCCAGCTCCAAGAGGTCCAAATCCTTCCCCACACCCTTTTTTAGAATATAGGTTTGCGTATCATCCTCCAATTGAACCACGGCCATGGGATTTTTATAAGCCTTGCGGAAGTAGGTATAAAAATTGCCTTCTTGATCAGTCTGGGCAAATTTTAGGAGGAACTCTTTACCGGGTATGGAAATGATGACAGGTTCATCTACAATAGGGTCATTGGTTGCGGGGTCTTGAACCGAGCCAAAAAAAAGCTCACCCCGTTGCTCTGGCAAAAACACCGAATCGCCAACACCTTGCCGCAGTTCCTTGTCCGCATTGAAGTAAGCCCGTGCATATTCAGTGGCGTTCGTAAAGGCCCTGACGGGCAGCACTTCTTTTCTTCTGACTTTTAGGGTATACGTACCCATCCCCAAACGGCCCTTAAAATTGTTTATCGTTAGATTTACCTTTTCCCTAGGGGCATAGATGCTTGCGTCTAAGCGAAAAGAAACGGTGGCGGAATCCAAGGCCATTGCTGCCAGTCGCCCAGCTTCTTCGGAAGGCCCTTTATTGGGCACGTCTTCGGTTTGGGGCAGCAAGGCCGATTGGTCTGCCAGGTAGGGGTTTATGATGACAATATCATCTTTGAACACCTGTTCAAGACCGCTGTTCTTCATCCATTGGGTATAGGCCAAAAGTTTGTATTTCCCCGAGGGAATCGCCGTGCCCACAAAAAATTCGCCTTGGGCCAGACCCTTGTTAAGTTTCAATTTGTGCTCAACTACTTTTTCCTTGGCCTCATTGACCAAAACCACGTAGCCCACGCTGCTTACGTTCGTAGGATTGTTGTTCTGGGCATTGAACCCATAAAAGGCATAATAGAGGTACTCCCCTGCAAACAGCAGCGGCCCAGTATGGTCCAAATACGCCTTTTCCATGGGGACTTTTTGAAGGCTAAGGAGTTCTGTGCCGTCTTTGATGACATATTGTGCCCCGCCGCAGAAGCAGCACAAGAGCCCTATGATTAACCGTGTGAACTTTTGTTTCATTTTATGTTGCTATTCTATCCAAAATTCCGGCACTACATTACTTCCCAGTACCGTGCAATCGCCGCAAGGCTTTGCTACATAAACGTAAGGCCCTGGGCAGACCCCAACCGCTAATTCATCATTTGTTCCGACGTAACTGATCAAATTTAAATTTACGGCCTCAATAATCGATTGTGGACAGCCGCCACCCTGCATGCCTGTAAAGCAATAGGATACGTGGGATTCGGGGGAAGATTGAACAATACATGGAATGGGATATTCCGGTAGGGGTTCCCCATCGAAAAAATCAGTGAAGTTGAAAAACAACCGACTTTTACTGACCGAAACCACATCAAAAAAACCAATAACGTTGTTCCGCTCCCCATTATTCGATCTGATGTTGCCTTCTATAAACCCAGGCTGTACCTGCGAAAATATATTTCCAGATTCACTGAAATTTTTCAATTTGTCATAAAACCCGAAAGCTAGGTTGCCCGTGACCATCTGGGAAACCTCAATACTGTACCTGTGGGATATGATATAATCTGCCTTATCTATGAACCGCACCATAAATCTTTGCAAGCCAGTACCATTGGCAGATGTGTTTTCTGCCTGAATGATCGTATTGGAAAGCTGGTTGCCATAACAAATCCGTTGTTCGGTCTCACGCGGTACAATTTCTAGGTCATAGGTAGGTACCGGAAGCGCACAGGGATCATAGTTGGTAAGTCTAAAGGCCGATTCGTCCCAAAAAGGCGC
>CAKZLG010000272.1 GCA_937125035.1 uncultured Maribacter sp.
ATCCCTTAATCTTTTCTTCAACTCGGCAATCTCACGTTGCTCGTCCGTCAGTTTCGGATTTCCCTTGCTCGAAAAACTGTTCTTGCCATAAGCATCCGATTCTCTGTGCCAGCGGCTCAACACCGATGTAGGGATATCCAATTCCCTACATATCTCAACAACGCTCCCAAGTGCATAGCTAAGTTCCACGGCCTTTTCCTTAAACTCCACGGTGTAATTTCTTTTTTCTCTTGATATTTTTCGAAGTTAATTTAAACAACCAACATGCTCTTAACTTTATGTCCAGTTAAGTATAGTAAGTCCAGCGTGAAAGTGGAACAAAAAGTGTCCGGGCAGTTCAAAACGGAAATGGCCGAATGGAGCTTCGCCAAGATCATATCGGTAATCGATACCACCATAAAAAATGGCATGAAAGTCGTGGAGGCCCTAACCCTTATCGCCAAATTGTAGCTTCAGGTAAGAAATTGATTAGTTACTATAATTGAAAAGCTCAATTTACCGGATATATTCCATCGTGTGATGGTCCCATATAACTTCCCCACTTTATGCTTTTGACCGATCTGTCAATTTCAAAACGCTCTATAATGAGTCCCTTTTCCGTAAAAAAATCGGTGGAATTGGACATGCGGCAGACGATTACGTCCAATTTACCATCTCCGTCAAGGTCCGCGAGCAAGGGAGTACTACTGAGGTTTTTTCCTCTTTCTGATTTCCCAAACCGGTAATTCGTCTTGTTGGCCAAGTCAAACACTCGGTTTTCGGTAAAATGTCGTTTTTGGCCTTCAATAGTAACGATGTTCTCAGGATTACCGGAAAGGGATGCGATATAATTGGTTGAGAGCATTACATCCATATGGCCATCAGCATTGAAATCAAAGACAACGGGCGAACTGTACTGTAGAACCCCCATGTCGTCGAGAAAAAGCTCTTTACCATTTTTACCGTCCAAAACCACCTGAATGGATTTTTCAATATTTGGCCAGATACCGATTCCATAGGTAGCAAAAAAATCCAGGGTACCATCATTGTTCATATCCACAGGTGCAGCGCAAGTATAGGTTTCAACTTTTTCTCTGGGACGATGTTCCCACAGCAGTTCAAAATCTTGCCCATTGAAGGCCATGGTAGTGCCGTTGAAAGAGGTAATAACGATATCTAGCACCTTATCTTCGGTAATGTCCACAAGTACCGGGGGAGCCATAAACCCCTTTCCTTCTCCATTTGCCAGTTTTTTAGAGTTACCAAGATTTTCTTTCATTAAATCTGACAGTTCCACCGCATATAGGCCACCGTTGATCGTCTCTCCCCCGGAGCCATATATTACAGTTGGATCGCCATTGTTGTCAAAATCATGAACTACAGGGGTACTATAGGTTTCCTTTTTATCAGGCATCATAGCATTGGCCAAAGGGTTTCCAGAGCCTGCGCTCAAGATCATTAGACTTCCCACAGGCCGGTCGGTCTGTTCTGGTGGTGCCTTTACAAAGCCTCCAAAGGCTACCAATATATCCTTGAGACCATCAGCATCTTGATCGGGCACCCATTGCGGATTGAAGAAGCTTAACAAAGTTGAATCATTCTCCATGTCCATGCTAGGGTAGTCCGGAAGATATTCCCAAATAATTTGCCCTGTCTTACCATTCAAGGCCCAAAACTGCGCTGATCTTCCTCCAATAAAAATATCGTCTATGCCATCTGCATCGATATCTGAAAAAATAGCCGATGCCACAACCTGATTTCGGCTCTCAACCTTCCAGAGCAAACTCCCATCCTTTCCATTGATGGCAATGACCCCGTATTCTGAAGTTTCGTTTTCAAGGCCACCACCTCCAATAACAATGTCCAACACTCCGTCACCATTTAGCTCAACCGCTCTACAAGAAGAATAGGTGCCCACCGGTGGTATACTGAATTTCCAATGGTCGTTATGGTTGAAAAGCTTATAAATCATCCCGGAAACGAGAAAAACACCAAAAATAATAGGAATTAGAAGCTTTTTATACTTGCCCATTGGAGTTTATTTTGTTCAAAGTTAATTAGGAAAGCTATAAGTATCAATGTAGCCGTCCTTATAGCTGATCAGCAGATAGGGTTGGTTGTTGAAATGGATGATGTTTGCATTCCTTACCTCCTTGTTCAACAAATCAAGGCCTATCTCATTTCCTAGCATCACACCGTCATTTTTTGAAATAATGGCTCCGGGGAAGGCCCCCAATCTGCCATGAAATGGTTTAAGGCCAAGAAAGTTTCCTGCAGCAAGCACCTCTTTTGTTCCATCAGCATCAAAATCATATTTGAGGAACTCCGTTATGGGAGCGGACTGCATCTTGTTGTTAAAAGCCCTGAATTTGAAGTTTCCATCAACGTTTTCCAGGTAGCCCGATGAAAGGTTGTGAGCTGTCAACACTTTGGAATTTTTCAATTTTGGTGCATCAAAGATTTCTTCTATCGTTTTTCCTGCAAAGTCCTTAAAGGTGGTGAATTTTTTGCGAAGGTATACCAATTGCTTTGAAAGCTCTTGAAAGTTTTCCAACGGATAATAGTCACCATCTATTTCGGTGGCGATCACAGTTTCGGTGGTACCATTACCGTCAAAATCAGAATAGTACATTTTTAAGGGAAAAGCCTTAGACGCCTTGAATTTGGAGTTGAGCCCCCAATTGCCCAGTAGATAATCGGTATCGCCATCACCATCAATGTCAAAGGGTTGGATGCCTTGCCATAGTCCATTGGCCTTCTCGTCCAGAACTTTTATTTCAGCCAATTGGCCATTGGTGTTCTTGAAGAACTTTGGGGTCATCCATTCACCTACCACGATCAGGTCTTTTCTTCCGTCACCATCAAAATCATTCCATATGGCATCTCTGACCATGCCCAATCCAGTAAATGTTCTTTTTGGTTTCAATTGCCCTTGGTCATATTCCAGCAAGTAGGAATCCGGAAGTTTCCCGAAATTATTGGCAATGGAGCGGTTGCCCACAAATACGTCAATATCACCATCTTGATCATAATCAAAAGGGACTAGAACGGGGCCATTTTCAAAGTAATCGGGCAGTATGCTGTCCTGGAAATCCGTTGCGCCTGCAAGTGCTAAATGGCCTTCGTTTTTGCCACTGCCCTTCTCAACTACATATAACAGGTCGTTCTTGCCATCTTGGTTAAAATCTGCAATCTTCAGCACTTTTAGCTTTTTTGGGCTGAGCCCCAACCCAACCATATCCTGCTTAAGGAATGAACTGTCCTTATGTACATATGTTTTCTGGAAGTCCTGAAAAACAACCTCAGATTTAGAATCGCCATTTAAATCACCCACGTTGATAACCGATCCGTTTGAGGAAACCGAATAGGGCAACAAACGGTGAAGGTTGAACTCAGAAAAAAACCGTGTTCGGGGTTTCAGATCTATGCCCAGATTGCCCGAAACTTTTTTAAACAGTCGGGATTTATTTGGGGAAAGTGAGGTATAATCAAAGCGTACGGTGTCTTTGGGAGAAATGACCAGTGTTTGGTCAACGGGTATGTTCTCCAGGGTCTGAGAGGTTCCATTGGGCCAAAGTACCAACAGGGAATCCACAGTTTCTACTTTATCATAGCCAAAATGCAACATGGGTTCAGATGAGGCTTGAAACCCACGTGTGGTATACAGTTCTTTATGTTGCTCAATGCCATTATGATATGATATCACCTTGGTTCCTATTCCAAAAATATTTTTCTTAACGTACTTGAATTTGATTTTTAAGTAGGTGGCTTTGTCATTCGTTTGGTTGATGTACAAGGTAGGTGAATCATTGATATTGTTCGTGATCACATCAATATCTCCGTCATTATCAAGGTCACCCATGGCCGTTGCGGTTGAAACACTTGCTTCGCCCTTGATCCAGTGGTCTGATTTATCCTCAAAGAGCAAGTTCTCCCGTCCCTTGAAAATTTTGTTGGGTACGGCTCCCGAGGGCATCAAATACAACCCTTTTCGATTGATTGTATTCGCATCTTTCGAATTTTCAAAAAAATAGGAGGAAGAAAAGTAGTTGATATAATCCAGATCGTTTGGCCGTTTTACAATACCGTTTGAGATGAACAGGTCTTGCAGGCCATCTTGATCAAAATCAGCAAAAAGGGCACTCCAGCTCCAATCGGTAGCGGCAATGCCGCTTAAAAGTGCGGTTTCGCTGAAAGCGGTTCCATTTAGGTTGACCTGAAGCATGTTCCGGGAAAATTGATGGTGATAGCCATACTCCCTTGTGCGTAGGAGTTCCGTTTGCACATTGTCATCACTTTCGGAAGCCTTGAGGACTTTTTCATCTGCTGGGAGCATATCCAAAGTAAGCAAATCTGGCCATCCGTCTGCATTTATATCGGCTACATCATTGCCCATCGAAAACCGGGAAAGCTGACCAAAAGCTTCACGGGCCAGCTCTGTGAAACCGCCATTTTTTGTGTTGAGATAATAGTAGTCGTCTTCTTGAAAATCATTGCTTATATAGAGATCGGGCCAACCGTCATTGTTGAAATCGGAGACCGCCACGCCAAGGCCATAACCATTCGGACCGCCGTAGATGTTGGCTTCTTCGCTTACATCCGTAAAATAGCCTTCATCGTTCCTAAGGAGCTTGTCACCAGTTTTTTTCTTGCGTTCAAGGCGAACGTCAACATAGTCCAGAGATTGCTGGGTGTGCACCGCATGGTTGAGCAGGTATAGGTCTAGATCGCCATCACGGTCATAGTCCAGAAACGCGGCCGAGGTTCCAAAATTTTGAAAATCAAGCCCATACTCGGAGGCACTCTCCGTAAAGTTGAGGTTGCCGTTATTGATATACAGTTCATTATGTCCTCTGAAACCGTGTAAGCCCACCACGGCGACTACGTAAATATCCAAAAGTCCGTCGCCATTTACATCGGCCATGACCGCCCCAGTGTTCCAAGAACTGTTACCGGAGATGCCGGCACGCTCAGAAACATCTTCAAACTCAAGATTGCCCTTGTTCAGATACAGCCTGTTCTTGACTTGATTTCCTGAGAAAAAAATATCAGGCAAATCATCGTTATTGATATCACCTATGGCTATGCCGCCACCATTATAGAAATAAAGATAGGTCTGTATATTAAGGCCATCAGTTTCTGAGAGGTTGTTCTCAAAGGTGATGCCCGATTTTTTTATGGAAGGGGAGTGCATCAATTTTTCTTCGGAAGGACCACAAGAACAAATGGAAAGAAGGACTACAAGCGTTGTCCTACCAATGAAAAAACGGAATATGTTATTTAGATATGTCAACATCTTCTCCACAATTCTAAAATACCCATTTAATGGACCAGCTGGTGAAAGCGGAAAACATGTAATCCTTATAGGGCAGACCATTGGGATGGTCCACACTGTTTTCAACAAGTACATGTTTCAATATTGGAACCAAGGGCTTGGCCTTGTTACTAACGAGCTCTATACTGCGTGCTGCCTGTAATGCCAGCCAACCCCGATTGTCTTGTACCCATTTTTCAAGAACGGCCAGCGCCATGGGGTCTTGCCCTTCTTGTAGCAGATATTCAGAAGCCATGATCTGTTCGGGTGGCGAGGTGTCTTTCAATAACGCCGCCCAATGTGAAATAAATGTTTTCTTTGGTAGAGTGTCAGCCTTTGAGGCTATCAATCCCCAGTACCCTAACCCACTATCGGGGTGCTGCATGGCATTTATAATGGCATCCGTATGATGCGTCCCAACAAGTTCGGCAGCCTTGAAAATATTGACAAGGTCATATTGTTTTGGGTCATGGGCCATTTCATAAGGGGTCGATTCTTTTGAACGGATGATGTATTCCACCTCGGGCAAAAACCCGGTATCTCGGGCCTCCAATACCCAAGTGCGGAGTTGCTCTCGCATTTTTTGCAGTTGGTCCTTATGCTCCGGGAGATAGGCCAAATTTTCAAGCTCTTCTGGGTCGTTTTGGAGGTTGTACAATTCCTCAGGTACTTTTGTGCCAAACATCCGTTCAGATTCCGCTAACAATGCTCCTGCCTCCCTTCTTCCATGAAGTTCGGCAAAACTTTCCTTAACATCGGAAAAAATATAGCCTGGCAGAATGAAGGGCAAATGGGGCACGTAGTTACGGATGTAGATGAATTTTCCATCGATCACGGCCCTGGACTTTTCATACATATTGTCCGCTCTACTACGGGCGCCTATGATATGGGTACGGGTTTCGGGCGGGTTATCACCTAAAAATGGGACACCTTCCATGCTTTCTGGAACTGGAATGTTGGCAAGTTTCAGTATGGTGGGCGCAAAATCCACAAGACTGACCAATTCGTTGTTCTCCATACCCTGTTCCAATCCGTATTTTTTGCTGTATTTTTTGGGAATGTAGGCTACGAGCGGTAAGCGAAGCCCTGTATTGTATAGCCAGCGCTTGTACTTGGGCAGCCCAGGATTGTGGTCCGAGGGGAAAAAAACAATGGTATCTTCATTAAGACCATCTGCTTCCAGGGTTTTCAGCATTTGACCAACGATCCCATAGAATGCAGTGATATTGTCATAATAGTGCGCCCAGATATCTTTGAACGCCTCAGAGTTAGGGTGGTAGATCGGCACCGATATGTCAGCGGGATCATGAAAGAGCGCGGCATCTAGGTTTTTAGTGTTCTCTTTCCATTTGGAAGTGAAATTGACACTTCGCCCATGGGTCATCCCAAACACGGAATAACTAAAGAAAGGCTTTCCTTTTTTTCGATTTTTCCAAGGAAATAAATCGCTCTCTCTGTAATCGTACATACCCACTGCGTCAAAATTATAGTCCGTCTTACCATAATTGCTTGTAAAGTATCCATGTGCCTTTAATATTTCAGGCAGCGTTTTTACGAAATCTGTCCGTTTGATATCACTTCGGAGATGCTGTGTGCCCAAAGAAGTGGCATAGATGCCGGTAATCAGCGCTGAGCGCGAAGGTGAACAGATAGGGACCATTGCATAGGTCTTTTCAAACAGCATGCCTTCCTTTGCCATTTGATCAAGATTGAGGGTGGTTGCCATGAGATCACCATAGCCCCCCAAGGCTGGGCCGATATCCTCACAATTCATCCATATGATATTCGGCTTGTCCCTTTCAAAACTTGGGGACGCTGACAAAAGGGGGTAAACTAAAAGTTTGGCAATAAGACCGGCCAGTACCACTGATTTCATATGGGTTGATATTGAGTCTTTCTTGGAGAGTATCAATTTACTGTTCATCACTTGGCATGGGAAACCTTTCCGAATTTGTATGGGCCTCTGAGAGCATTTTTGTCATCTGGGCCACCACTTCTGGATGTTCGCTGGCAATGTTGTTTTTCTCGCCCAGGTCCGTATCTAG
>CAKZLG010000273.1 GCA_937125035.1 uncultured Maribacter sp.
GGAGGTCTTGAACAGGCCCAGGGCGAAACGACTCTAAGTAGTTCAATAGCGCGGCACCCTTCAATTGATGGGTGTTGATATGGGCCAAGGCACCAGGAATCCATTTTCCTGATTTGAAACCCATGGCAATCAATTCTTTTGCGGTCATCATTGTTTTGTTATCCATCTTTTTTTTCTTTAGGTGAGCCCTGCCAACCCCTCGTTTGGCAGGGCGCTACTGGAAGTCGGTATACCGGCTTCTTTGTGATTCTGATACAAATGTGCCATTCATGTACGCAATCATTTTGCGCAGTTAAAGAAAATCCTTAATTTCAGTCAAAGACTTGGCTATGGCATTGAATAAAAACGCCCTTATCCGGTACAAGACCATTGACAAATGTTTGCAGAACAACAAGCGCCAGTGGACGCTGAACGACTTGATCCATGCCTGTTCTGATGCCCTTTATGAATACGAGGGCCGTGATGTCAATGTAAGCAAGCGCACCGTACAATTGGATATTCAGTTGATGCGAAGCGATAAGTTGGGGTATAATGCCCCTATTGAAGTCTATCAGAAAAAATACTATCGGTACGCCAATGACTATTCAATGACCGATATTCCGTTGAACGAAAATGATATGAACGTACTGACGGAAACTGTTGAAATGCTGAAACAGTTCAAGGATTTTTCGCTTTTTTCAGAATTGGGCGGCATCATTCAGCGCTTGGAGGATAAGGTGTATACCGAAAAAACACAAAGCACGTCCATCATCCATTTAGATAAAAATGAAAACCTCAAAGGCTTGCATTGGTTGGACGAACTGTACCAAGCCATTCAGAAAAAGGTGGTGTTGGATATCACCTATCAGTCGTTTAGGGCAAGCGCGTCCAATGTGGTAAAGTTTCACCCCTATTTGTTGAAAGAGTACAACAACCGATGGTTTTTGATCGGCCGCAACCACACCACCCAAGTCATCTTGAATTTTGCGCTGGACCGTATTGTAGCACTGGACTATGATTTCCGAACGGGCTACGTTAAAAAGGATTTTGATGCCGACAGCTATTATAAAGATGTGGTGGGGGTTACGGTGAACCGGGAACGGCCTTCTGTGGTGAAGCTTTGGGTAAACGCTGCCAATGCTCCGTATGTGAGGACCAAGCCCCTGCACCATTCGCAACGGGTAATCAACACCTTAGAAGACGGCAGTGTTGAGGTGACTCTCTTGGTCAAGTTGAATTATGAGTTGGAACGATTACTGTTGGGATTTGGTGAGGCCATTGAAGTCCTACAACCGCAACGCTTGCGCAAGCGGCTACATTTTAAGTTGAAAACGGCGGCCGCACGTTATGGGGAACCATTGGCGGAGCGCTCGTAACTAAAATACCTTGGGCTGCATTCGTCTTTTTTGACCCATGGTACTCAAGGGCAGCGTCCATGCCAGCGCATTGTTGAATGGTAATAACGGGGTGGACGCGCAACAGAAGAAAATGACCTGCCAAAAGGGATGATGTGCGGTTGGGCAGTGAGGGTGGCCTGTGGAAAAAAAGTAAGGGGTTGAACAAAAAAACAAGGGAACATGAACATACAGGAAATGAAAGCTACCGCAGCGGCGGCCCGTAAAAAAGTGGTGCGTGAGGTAGACCATTTTGCCAAGGCAGAACGCTTTATTGCCGTCATCCTCACCTTTACCCCCTTGGTACTTTTCCTGACCGACACCTGTGAGACCACCCAAGGCCAATGGAGAAGCAGCATCAGCAATTATGTCTTTATGCCAAAAAGCTATTGGTTTGGCAGTCTTTTGGCCTTGGCAGGAGCCTTGTTCATTTTCAATGGGGCACAACATATGTCCGCACAACAGGAAGAAATAGATCAGGTTAAAAGGGCCAAAAGCCGTTTTGGCAAAGGGTACAACATCATTTTTGGGGTCGCCCTCTTTGGGGTCATCTATTTTGACCATTTGAACCATACCTGGTTGCACTACATTTTTGCCGGCACTTTCTTTGGTGGCTGTGCCTTGGCCATGCTATTGACGAAAAACACCCCACTGAACACATTGGGCAATGTGCTGGGCACGCTTACCCTGGTGTCTTTGGGCGTTCATTTTCTGTTGGAGTATGGGGTTTGGAAGCAGCACAATCCGTTTACGCTGTTGTGGGCGGAATGGATCGGGCTTGTCTTGATCGCCGGCTATTTTATAGCGGAATCCCTGCAACGGGACAAGGAGGAAATCAAGGCCCATCTTTATTGATGTTCTACGCCCTTTTCCTAAAAAGGATGCCTAGTGCTAAACCATTGTTTTTTGATCACCAGCTCTTGGTTACTTGCCAACCGTTTAGCTATTCAAGACTTCCAAAACCCTTTCTGGGGTAAAGGGCAGGTGGCGTAACCGTTTGCCCGTTAACCGCAAAAAGGCATTGGCAATGGCCCCCGCTACCATAGGCGTAGCGGTTTCGCCCACGCCTTCTGGATGTTCCGCAGAGGGGAGAATCACCGTTTCTATACGATCGGGCACCTCTTGCATGCGCAGCAATGGATAATCGTCATAATTGCGCTGTTGTACCTGTCCGTCCACTAGGGTGATCTGTTCTTTGAGCACTGAGCTGAGGCCCATGATGATACCCCCTTCCATTTGGCCCTTTACGTTATCGGGCTGCACTACCACCCCTGCATCAAGGGCGATCCAAAATTGGTGTACCTTGATATTGCCCGTGTTGTGGTCCACAGAGATTTCAGCCACGCCCGTGCCCAAGGAACCGTGTTCCACAAAGGCAATGCCCTTGGCGCGGTCTTCGGGCAAAGGAGCGTACCAATCAGAGATTTCCGCCACTTTTTCCAAGGTGGCCAAGGCTCTGGGGGCATTGACCATCAGTTTTTTTCGCAAGGCCACGGGATCGGTACCTTGGGCATGGGCCACTTCGTCCAACATGGCCTCAATGGCGAACTTGTTTGGGCCGTGCCCTACCGATCGCCAGTGTTTCAGGCGTACCCCATGTGAGACTTCGCGCCACTCCACCCACTGGTTGGGAATGGCATAATGGTCGTTTCGGGCCCCACTGGCCACCAAATTACCACCATCGCCCACTACGCAATGCGAGATGCCGGTAAGATCCCCCTGCGCATTGGTACCGATCTCAAGGCGCTGTAATGTCATTGGTCTATAGGCGCCGTAGGTGACATCATCTTCGCGTGTCCAGATTAATTTTACGGGTCTTGGCGCCATGGCCTTGGCCAAGCTGCCACATTCCAGAACAAAATCGTTCATGCTGCGCCGTCCAAAGCCGCCGCCCAAATACTGTAAGTGCACCTGTACCGCTTCATGGGGTATCCCCAAAAGATCGGGAATGCCCAATTTGGTATCCGGACCTTGTTGGCTGCCCACCCATACTTCAGCACTTTGCCCATCTTGCGCCACTTGCACCACAGCATTGAGGGGTTCCATTTGGGCATGGTAGACATAGTCGTTCTTAAAATCCGCCGAATAGGTTTTGACCGAATTGCGGAGGGCACGGTCCACATCCCCCAATTTGTTAACGGTTTCCCCTTTTTGGGGGGCACTTGCCCTTTCCGCATAAATGGGATACATTTCCTGTGAATTGAAGCCGGTGGGCTGGGCGGTGCTCCATTGAATGTCAAGGGCCTTTTTGGCGCGCAAAGCGGCCTCCAAGGTGTGGGCCACTACACCAATGCCATGGTCAAAGGGCACTACCTTCAGGACTCCCTCCATGGCCAGGATGTCCTGCTCATTGGTCAAAGTGGGTCTTGACCCGTGTAGGGCGCCACGTTCCAAAACACCATAGACCATATTAGGCAGGCGAAGGTCTATGGCAAAGCGTGCACTGCCGTCCACTTTTTCTGGAATCTCCGTTCGGGGAACCGCACTGCCGATCAACCGAAAATCCTTGGGGTCCTTTAAACCTCCCTCGCTGAAATCGGGCAGGGTTTCGGGCAGGGTCAGATAGGGCACCAATGCACCATAACCTATCTTTTGGCCGCTTTTCTCGTGGATGACTTCACTTGGTCCCGTGGTCAGTTCGCCTATGGGCACCTTTAAATGCGCGGCGGCGGTGTGCAATAGCACATAACGGGCCTGTGCCCCTGCGTTTCGCATAACGGAGTAATAGCTGTTCGTAGTGCGACTGCCCACGGTGAACATGAGCTTAGTGCCCGGCCGCCAACCCGGGGAGCCATAGATGTCAGCCTCTTGGGGAGAAAACTCCACGTTCACTTTAGACCAGTCCGCATCCATCTCTTCAGCAAATACCAAGGGCAGGGCCGTCATGGATCCCTGGCCCATTTCGGCCGCGGGATTGTACAGGGTGATTTGGCCTTCTTGGGTGATGCGCACCCAAGCCGTAACCTCGTGCTTTGTGAGTTGGTCCTGCACCTGCTTGGGGTCTGTACAGGACATTACATGGGGCAAAAGACCGGAAGCCCCAATAAAGAGGGCCACCCCCCCTGAAGATTTTAAAAACCGTCTGCGGCCCATGGGGGAAATCGTTGTTGTGCTTGTATTTTTCATGGTTTTAGGAGGTAGTATGGGTGGGTTCTTTAGCCATTTCAATGGCTTCCAGTATGCGCAGATACGTGCCACAGCGGCAGAGTACGCCGTTCATATAGCTTTTGATCTCTTCCCGCGATGGATTTGGGTTGCTTTCCAGCAGCGCGGCCGCTTGCATCAACTGTCCAGATTGGCAATAGCCACATTGGGGGACCTGTGCGTTTATCCAGGCCCGCTGTAAGGGATGGTCTCCTTTTTCGGATAGGCCCTCTATGGTCTTGAGCTGTTGCCCATTGGCCACATTGTCCACCGTAAGGATGCAGGCCCTAACGGGATTGCCATCAAGGTGAATGGTGCAACTGCCGCATTGTGCTATGCCACAGCCGTATTTGGTACCGGTGAGGCCCAGGTGTTCCCGTAGTACCCAGAGCAAGGAGGTGCCCGGGGACACATCCACCTCATGAGGGGTGCCGTTGATGTTCAGTGAATAGGTAGCCATAATCGTCTAGTTTTCGTGAAGTTACCAAAAAAGAAGATGCTGAGCCATGCGATTTGAAAATGGCATTTGGATTTTAAAGGAGCGGAAAAACAGTTGTACTACTTCAGCTCATTAAAAACATGGATGGGCGAGGATCGAACCAACTTAAAAATGCTATGGTTCAACCACAGATTGAATACTGGCCTTTATTTAGGTGAAAATGATCTTTTTAGTAGTGCTGTCATTCCGAAGGAAAGAGCTACGGCTTTTTTTCCTTACTGATGTTCCAACAAGCCGCAGTGACAACGAACCCCATTTTTCAATTTCGGATTCCCACGGGCATAACATACCATTAAAAATGGCATTCTAGGATCGGTCGTTCTACTTTCCCTATGTCTCGAATTTGCACTAAGGCAGCCCTAAGCATCAATCCATATTCCTAAAATAAATTGAGGTACTCTCTGTGTTCGTAAAAATGGATAGACCTATTTAAACATCAATGGGAACATGAAGCTCGTGACCCCCCCATGCTATTCATTGGGTCTTATCCTATAAGTGATACGCCTGTTGGTAATGACATTGGCCCTAACCTCTAAGGAGACTACGGCAGTATCACATAGTACACTTCGATCGTGGAAACTAAGGCTA
>CAKZLG010000274.1 GCA_937125035.1 uncultured Maribacter sp.
TACCGATGCCGTGGAACGAACACCACTGTCCCCACGCTCAATTTCCTGCATGATCAACCCATAACTGATTTGATCTAAACCGGCCCCGCCATAGGCCTCAGGAATATAAGGCCCAAAGGCCCCGATTTCTGCGAGCCCGCCTATGATCTGTTTGGGGAATTCGGCCCTTTGGGCATAATCCTCAATAATGGGGGATACATCGCGCTTTACCCATTGCCTTGCGGCATCGCGCACCAATTTATGCTCTTCCGTGAGCAGGTCGTCCAACTGATAATAATCGGGAGCTTCAAACAAATCAGGCTTCATAGAATCGCGTATTTTTACCCTCAAAGATAAAGAAATATAACAACGCCAACATCTGCTGTTACATTCTTAAATAAAATTCTTTTGTCAGAGCTTTATAGGCATCGGTATACCGATGCCGTGCTTCTTCAATGACCAACTCGTCCTGTTCCACGGGGCCTTTCCCAAAGCGAAATTCCATTAAACTTCGCTTTATGGGAGCTTGGGCGTGCCCGCGCACATGGCATATTCTGGAAGGGAATAAGTTGAATTGATGGGCAAGTGCACCAAAACCTGTTTCCTCTTTGAAAGGTATTATGACATTGAAACGCCCCTTGGGCGCCAAAAGGGCGGCGACTCCTTCCAAAAGCTCATCAAAGGGCAGGGAGCGGTTCTGGCGGGCATGGTCTCGTTCCGCATTGCCACTGGATACATTTTCCGCATAAAATGGCGGATTGGAGACGATGAGGTCATATCCGTCTTCCATCCCATCCACAAACTCATCCAAACCGGCGTGGTAGCAAAAGAGACGGTCCGCCCAGGGCGATGCCTCAAAATTATCCACGCACTGCTCGTACGCGGCCTCCTCGATCTCCAAAGCCTCTATGTCCGCCTCCGGGCTGCGTTGCGCCAACATCATGGCAATGAGGCCCGTGCCGGCCCCAATATCCAACACGGTATGTGGCCCGTTTGGCAGAGCGGCCCAAGCCCCTAGCAGCACGCCGTCCGTGCCCACTTTCATGGCACATTGATTCTGGTTCACGGTAAACTGTTTGAATTGGAAGGGCGCTTTCATTTCAATTGGCCCGCCTTTCTGGTTTCCGTCCCGTCCAGATCAAGGAGGGCATCACCCAACCGGTGGCGCATATCATTTGCCAAGACCTTTATCGTAGCGACCACTTCTGGATGTTCGTCCGCTACATTGAACTGCTCTTCCACATCGTTTACAACATCATAAAGCTCAATCTCCTCCATGTCCACCATCCTATAGTTCCCCGGCAGCCCGTCCTTTCCAGGTTCTTGGCCCTCCATGGTTCTATAGGTATGCGGAAAATAAAGCTTCCATTTGCCATAACGCACCCCAAAAAGCTCATTCACCCTGTAATAAAAAAAGTAGGCCTTCTGTGGACTCTCCGTGCTTTTACCTGTAAAAAGGGGCCAAGCACTTTTCCCATCAATGGGCAAAGGGGGCAGGTCGGCGCCCACCACCTCGGCCACGGTGGGCAACATATCAATGGCCATCACCGGCACCTCCAGCACCGTGCCCTTGGGTATGGCTCTTGGATATTTTATGAGGAAGGGCTCCCTTTGCCCTCCTTCCCAAGCTGTGCCCTTTCCTTCGCGCAAGGGGTAGGCGCTACCGGCATGGTTGCCGTAGGATAACCAAGGTCCATTGTCTGACGTAAATATGACCATGGTATCTTCCTCCAGGCCGTTGTCCTTCAAAGCCTTCATGATCTGCCCCACGGACCAATCAATTTCCATGATCACATCCCCGTACAGCCCATTTTTAGACTTGCCCTTGAACTTTTCTGACACGAACAACGGTACATGGGGCTGCGGATGGGGCACGTACAAAAAGAACGGTTCGTCTTTCTTTCTATTGATGAAATCAACACTTCGTTCTGTGATCTGCGTGGTTAATAGCGATTGCTCCGTAAGGGTATCCTTAATGGTCTCATTTTCATACAGTGGCAAATCGGGAAAATTGAATATGGGCCCTTGTTGAGGGTGATAGGGCCACATATCATTGGAATACGGAATACCGAACCACTCATCAAAACCGTGTCTTGTGGGCAAAAATGGTTGATGGTGGCCCAAATGCCATTTACCGTAAATGGCCGTAGCGTACCCTTTGGCCTTCAACATTTCGGCCAAGGTGGTCTCCTTACTATTGATGCCGTGGGTATTGTCTGGCCCTAGGGCGTTGTGGATGCCTATACGGTTGGGGTAGCACCCCGTGAGGATGCCTGCCCGGGAAGCAGAGCAGACCGCCTGCGCCGCATAATAACTGGTGAGCATGGCGCCATCCCTTGCCATTTGGTCCAAATTGGGGGTCTCAAAATCAGTGGCCCCATACACTCCAACATCATGATACCCTTGGTCATCGGTAAAAATGAGGACAATGTTGGGCAAACGGTCAGCGGGCCCTTTCTTTTCCTTTGTCTTATTTTGACAAGCTGATAAAATGAGTGCGGAAACACAAAGAATTATTATATTTAAAGCTATTTTCATTGCAAGATATTTAATAAACATAGGGCCATCATCCCCTTGGGATTGTCCAATATAAATAAAATAAGGGCGTGCCCATTAGCTAAATAAAAATTATCCATGATCGGATCGTTCCCCAAAACAAAGAGACCAACATCCTATTTCCATCTTTTCACCCTAATTATGGGCATTCTATTGGCCACGTCATGTGGCCCCAACCAAAAGGAACGTGATACGGTGGCCGAGGTGATCGGTTCTTTGACAGACTCCTTGCCGGTGGTGGGCCTGCCGGAAGATGCAGATGCCAAGAGTGAAGATTGGAACGGGGCGGACCTTGCCCCTAAGCCCCCAGTGAAACCCTTATATCCTAAGGAGGAGGCCCAACACTTCATTTTACCCGAAGGATATGAAATTACCCCTGTACTCACCGAGCCCCAAATAGAACAGCCCGGGGCCATCTCTTTTGATGGGAATGGACGCATGTACGTGCTAGAGCTGCGCACCTATATGCTCACGGCAGACTCAGAGGGCACCTTGGAACCCGTGAGCAGAATCTCCAGGTGGGAAGATCTGGACAATGATGGGGTCTATGAAAAGGGCACCACGTTTGTGGACAGCCTCATTTTTCCCCGGTTTGTGCTGCCCTATGGAAAGGATGCTGTTTTGACCATGGAATCCGATGCCGATGAGGTCTTTAAATACTCCGATACCAATGGGGATGGAGTGGCCGACAAAAAGGAATTTTTCACCAATAAATATGGACGCTCCGGTAATGTGGAGCACCAGCAGGCCTTTATGTACTACAATATGGACAATTGGCTATACTCCACCGTAAACGCCTTCCGGGTGCGGGAAACGCCTGCCGGGGTCATCCGTGAAAATACCGGCTACAATAGGGCGCAATGGGGCGTTACCCATGATGATGACGGAAAACTCTGGTTCCAAGGGGGAGCCAGCGGCCTGCCTTCCTATTTTCAGTTCCCCATCCATTACGGTAATTTTAAGGTAGAAGATCAATTTGCAGAAGGGTTTGATGTGCCCTGGGGGGCGCCGGTCAAAATTGCCGATATGCAGGGCGGTATGGACCAAGTGAGACAACCAGACGGTTCATTGAACCGTGTAACCGGTGCGGCAGGCAATGATATTTACAGAGGAGACCGCCTACCACGGGATCTTTATGGGCAGTATTTCTACGGGGAACCCGTTGCACGGATCGTAAGACAGGTGCACCCAGAGGTATCGGAAGGGCTGACCACCCTGCACAACGTATACCAAAATGAAGAATCGGAATTTCTGAAATCCACCGATCCCCTGTTCCGCCCTGTGGATATGACGACCGCACCAGACGGCACCCTGTATATAACCGATATGTACCATGGTATCATACAGGAAGGCCAATGGGCCCAAAAGGGATCTTATCTGCGCACCAAAATAGAACAGTACCAGTTGGACAAAGTGGTGGGCTTGGGCAGAATATGGCGGATAACCCACAAGGATATGGACCGTGACAAGACCCGCCCGCAAATGTTCAATGAATCTCCCGCCGAACTTACGGCATATTTAGACCATCCTAATGGTTGGTGGCGGGATAAGGCGCAGCAGCTCATTGTTCTTGCCCAGGACGGCTCCATTACCCCGACTTTGGAGGACATGGCCTTGAACCATACCAACAGCCTTGCCAGAATGCATGCCATTTGGTGCTTGGAAGGCTTGGGAACCTTGACCACAGACCTGCTCTCCCAACTCCTACGAGACAAGGAACCACGTATAAAAATACAAGCCTTACGGGCCAGTGAAAGCCTTTACAAAAAAGGCCGAACAGCACTACAGTCGCACTACGCCGAACTGCTGCAGGACCCCACTACGGAGGTGGTGATACAAAGTATGCTTTCCGGAAACGCATTGAACCTCCCCAACTGGGACAAACAGATAACGGAAACGATGCAATCACATACCGCCAAAGGAGTACAGGTCGTGGGGGAACAAATCCTTAATCCTGTAAATGCAAGGGGTTTTGGCACCAAAAAGAAGGAAGACCTAAGCCCAGAACAGTTGTTGGCGTATGAAAGAGGGGCTACCATTTTCAACGAACTCTGTGCACAATGCCATGGCAATGACGGCTCTGGCACCCTTTTGGGCAACGGCCAGGTCATGGCCCCTGCCCTTGCGGGATCCGTTCGGGTACAAGGGCATCCGGATTATACCATAAAGACTTTGCTGCATGGCCTAGAGGGACCTTTGGACGGAAAGACCTATCCCGGGGGTATCATGGTGGGCATGAAAGAACAATCCGATCAATGGATCGCTGATATCGTTACCTATATCCGCACCAACCTATCCAATGATGCCGGGGCGGTATCGCCAGCAGACGTGGCGCGGGTACGGCAGGCCACCTCCATGGTAGAGGGACCTTACACCTATACCGACTTGGGCAGTTCCGTACCTCAGATATTAAAGGCCGATAAAAACTGGGGCGTCACCGCCAGTCATTCCGCCCCAACACGGATCGGTGGCACCAACAGCCCATTGAGCGCCTTTAATTTTGAAGGGTGGACCACTGGGGAACAACAACAAAAAGGCATGTGGTTCCAAGTGGAATTCCCGGCTTTGACAAATATATCGGAAATCCAATTCAATGCTACCCCCATCAGCAGGGGGTGGCGTCCTGGCTCCCCTCCTCCCCTTCATACCTATCCCAGAAATTATGTGGTAAAGGGCTCCGTGAACGGCCAGGATTGGAAGGTATTGCATGCGGGTATGGGCCAAGATCAAGACATGTCCATCGCATTCGCTTCAACACAAGTGAAATACATCCGTATGGAGCTGACCCAAGATTTTGAATCCGAACATACCATAACCTGGGCCATGCGACAACTACGTATTTATGGCACGGCCCCAAAACAGAATGAAAACTCATAAAAAAATGTCTTATGCATCCTAAGAAACCCATAGTCACACGCAGAAAATTTTTGGGCACCACCGCTTTAGCCACCGTGGGTACAAGCCTGTTGGGGGCAAGAGCATTTGGGAACCCTGCATTGTTTTCCCAAAAAGGGCCCAACTCCAACATACTTGGCGTACAGATGGGCGTGATCACCTATTCCTTTAGGAGCATGCCAGACCAAAGTGCGGAGGCCACCTTGCAGTATATTTTGGACTGCGGCATCAATGCCATTGAGCTCATGGGCGATCCAGCGGAACGTTTTGCGGGCAAACCGGAAAGCAGCATAGACCGTAGGGCCTATTATCAATTGAGGAGTGCCCAAAGAGAGGGCACACTGACCCCGGATCAAACCAAGGAATTCGCGCGTATAAAAGAGGAAGTGGCGGCATATAACGCCACAGTGGCCACTTGGAGGGCACAGGTATCCATGGATAAGTTCATGGAACTGCGCAAGATGTACAACGATGCCGGGGTACAGATCTATGCGTTTAAGCCCAATGCCTTTGGACAGGATAATACGGACCAAGAAATAGCCTATGGCTTTGAGGCCGCCAAAGCCCTTGGTGCCAGCCACGTAACGCTGGAACACCCAAGTGATGACATCCATACCCAAAAATTGGGCAGCATGGCCGCCAAACATAATATCTTTGTGGCCTATCATGGCCATGAGCAGCAAACCCCCACCTTTTGGGACACCGCTTTGGCACAATCTGACCATAATTCCCTTAACCTGGACCTAGGTCATTTTGTGGCCGCTGGAAATGAGGCCCCATTGGATATCATCACCCAAAAGCATGAACACATAAAGAGCATGCACCTTAAGGACCGTAGAACCCCCGAACATGGAAAAGGCAACGTTTCTTGGGGCACTGGAGACACCCCGATTAAAGCTGCATTGCAACTCATTAGGGTCAAGAACTATGGATTCCCAGTGACCATAGAGCTGGAATATGACATCCCAGAAGGATCCAATGCCGTGGCAGAGGTGAAAAAATGTCTGGACTTTGCCCGTCGTGTTTTGGAATCCTAAGGTCATGGTTAGGCCTACCGCCGTCAACGCCTCTTTATTCCCTTTCCTAAATTCGCAGCGATCATTGGACTAGGGCCCATGATGGTCTGTCTGAGGCGGCCAAGATGGTCCCACACCCAACCCAGCCCAAGGAGGGCCATTAAAAAGGCCTAGAGGCCATGCAATACGTCATGGTGGGCACCAATCCTTTTACCCTTTGCCCATAAAGGGGGCAAGTAGGGACTTGATCAAGATTCTTCTTTTTACAGCAAACATCATCCCTGCCTTCTTTGTTACTTCCAAAATGGAAAATCTAAGGAAAGGAACACTTCATTGTGGCTCTAGAACACCTTGAAAAAATGGAATGACCTCCTGTCCTCATTTTTCCTATAATTATTTTAAACCCATAAATAAAAACAACTATGTATTTAAAGAAAACATTAAAATTAATTTTGCCGATGATCATGGCAGCCATGGTCTTTGTCTCCTGCGATGACGACGACGACGTGGTAATTCCACCTACCATAGGCCAAGGGGATTCCAAGACCTATGCGTTGGGTTCCGTATCCGATCCGGATATTTCCGGTACGGCCAAAATCATAGAGAATGATGATAACACCGTGACCGTGGAACTGGATTTGGAAAACACCCCAAGTGGGGGAATGCATCCCGCACATATCCATATGAACACGGCGGCCGAGGGTGGTGCCATTGCCATAACCTTGGGCACTGTGGATGGTAGTACGGGAACGAGCAGTATTACATTTTCCACCACGGATGATGGCACTCCCATTTCATTTGATGAGCTACTGGATTATGACGGTTACATTAATGTACACGCCAGTGCGGATAATTTGGAAACCCTGGTGGCGCAAGGGGACATAGGTCAAAACGAACTCACGGGTGCTTTGACCTCTTATGCTTTGGGCAGTGTTGCCTTTGACGATATAGATGGTACGGCCACCTTTGAGGAAAGACTGAATGGAGAGGCACTGGCCACCATAGCGCTGAACAATACTCCAGAGGATGGCACCCACCCCGGACATATTCACATGAACACGGCCGTTGAAGGTGGGGACATCGCGTTTACTTTCAACCCAGTAGATGGGGCAACGGGCATCAGCAAGACCAATGTAGCGGCATTGGATGATGGGACGTCTTTCAACTATGCCGATGTGTTGACCTATGATGGTTATATCAACATACACCTAAGCGCAGATGATCTGGCCACTTTAGTGGCGCAAGGTGATATTGGACAGAACGCATTGACAGGAACCTCCAAAACCTATGCTTTGGGCAGTGTTGCCGTGGACGATATAGACGGGACCGCTACCTTTGAAGAGAGGGTGAACGGAGAAGCCTTGGCCACGATCATGTTGAGCAATACACCAGAAGATGGCATGCACCCCGGACATATTCACATGAATACCGCCGCCGAGGGCGGGGATATCGCCTTTACCTTTAATCCCGTAAATGGTGCAACCGGTATGAGTATGACCAATGTGGCCGCCTTGGATGATGAAACACCCTTTGGCTTTGCCCAAGTATTGGAATATGACGGTTATATCAATATCCATTTAAGTGCGGATGACCTCGCCACGTTGGTAGCACAGGGAGACATTGGGCAGAATGAGCTCACCGGGGAGGAAAAGACCTATGAACTCGGTGCAGCTGACCTACCCTCGATTTCAGGTACTGCCACGTTTGCCGAAAGGTTGAACGGCGAGGCCTTGGCCACAATTGAACTGGAGGGCACCCCCGACGGTGGGGTGCACCCAGGCCACATACACGCCAATAGTGCCGCAGAGACAGGAGACATTCTGTTCACTTTTAACCCAGTGGACGGCACTACGGGCATGAGCAAAACCAATGTTTCGGCCCTAGATGACGATACGCCGTTTGGTTATGATGACGTACTGATCATAGATGGTTATATCAACATCCATTTGAGTCCAGACGACCTGGCCACATTAGTGGCCCAAGGGGATATTGGCGAAAATGAACTAACGGGAACTTCCAAAGAATATGCCCTTGCTACCGTGGATGTGCCGGGCATTAGTGGAACAGCCACATTTTTTGAACGGGTAAGTGGAACCGCCCTAGCCGTAATCGAATTGGCAGGAACGCCAGATGGCGGCATGCACCCCGCACACATCCACGC
This sequence comes from uncultured Maribacter sp., assembly GCA_937125035.1. Classification (GTDB taxonomy): domain Bacteria; phylum Bacteroidota; class Bacteroidia; order Flavobacteriales; family Flavobacteriaceae; genus Maribacter. The sequence continues at coordinate 8,608 of CAKZLG010000274.1, forward strand.
CAATAGTGCGGAGGAGACCGGACCTATTATTTTTACCTTCAATCCGGTAGATGGCACCACGGGCACAAGTAAGACACATGTGGAAATGTTGGATGATGAGACCCCTTTCAGTTACCAAGATGTACTGGAAGTGGATGGCTACATCAATGTTCATTTGAGTGCCGATGACCTGGCCACCTTAGTGGCTCAAAGCAATATTGGCAGCAACGAGTAATACGCCGCCAATAGAAGCCTAAAAAAAAGGCCCGTTTCTTTGGAGAAACGGGCCTTTTTATGGTTTGGACGCTGGCCTAATTATCGAGATACAAGGCTACCAGTCCCTCTGGCGTGGCAACGTGTATCCTCTTGTTCTCCCGGTCTACCTTGGTTATGATGTCATCGTTTATAGGAATGAGCAGTTGCTTTTCCCCTTTCTGGATCTCAAAAAGGGCCTGTGCCGTACTATCGTTGACACCCGTGACCTCACCAATGGCCCCGTGCGCTGCATCCATCACCTCAAAACCGATGACCTCATGGAAATAAAATTGGTTCCCTGACAGCTCGGGCAGCAGCGTAAGGGGTAAAAAGAGACCGCAGCCCATGATACGGTCAGCCGCCGCTTCGGTCTTTACCTCCTCAAAATCAATGCGCAACAGGTTGGATTTATGCAACCGGCATCGGTCAATAAAAAATGGAACCAGATTGCTTCCCAATGAAACAAAGACTGATTCCATATTTTCGTAAACTTCGGGGTCGTCCGTATCCAGCTTGGCCAGTACTTCGCCCTTAAAACTATATTTTGAAACGATTTTCCCTAGGTAGAAACAATCTTCCTTGCGCATCGTTTCCAACTATTACTCTTCTTCTCCTGTAGCGGCGGGCTTTACTTCCTCATCACTCTTCTCCATGACCTCTTCCACAGAAGGTGCTTTGGCCATATCGTCATTTGCCTCGATCACCTCTTCCTCTTTTACAGGGGCAACGGGCGTGGCGTCTTCATTGGCAACATCTGGCTGTGGGGCCTCTGGGGTCTCTACGACTTCCTCTTCCGGCATTGCGGCAGCGGCGGCATCAGCCTCACGCTTTGCGTTCACCTCTTTTTCGGCGGCCAGGGCAGTGGCACGTGCCGCTGCTTGTTCTTTGGACAAGCCATCTTTCTTGGCCTGTACTGCGGCCTCTTTTTCGGACAACCAAGCATTGAATTTCTCCTCGGCCTGTTCTTCCGTCAAGGCACCTTTACGAACACCCCCCATTAAGTGGTGCTTCAACAAAACCCCTTTGTACGAAAGAATTCTACGTGCAGTATCTGTAGGCTGTGCCCCATTGTTCAACCAAGTAACGGAACTGTCCACATCCAACTCAATGGTAGCGGGATTGGTATTGGGATTGTAGATGCCCAATTTCTCCAAAAATTTACCGTCCCTTTTGGCCCTTGCATCAGCAGCTACTAGCCAATAGAATGGTTTTCCTTTTTTACCGTGTCTCTGTAATCTAATCTTAACTGGCATATCACATTAATTTGTAGGGTGCCCGACCCTGGTTATTAATTCTTTTTTATTTATTTGTCCGCCACTATTGAGCCAAGCCCAACCAAAAGCGGGCGCAAATATAGTCTTTTATGGCTGATGTAGCAAAACATTGAACAACAAAATGAAGCGCCGGTACTGTAAAGCATGTTAAGGGCAGTGCCCTCAGCGCTACTTCACTGCAGAACCTACAAAAAACCCACATCTTTAACCGTGTTTCGCAAGTTGCTAAAAGGAAACTTTGCAAAAGGAGTTTTGTTCGATGGCATGAATGCAATGCGGCGGCAGCCTATCATTTCATTTGAGGTTATATTTTTGCTCCGTTAGGTATGCTCTGCCTTTGCCGGCAGGCAAGTGATACATCTTAACTATCATTTTTTTTTCGCATGACCGAGCATTTATAAGGGATGTTTCACTAGAACCTTTTGCCGAAAACCAATCCAAAGTGGGGCAACGAATCTCCATTGGTGTCCCATTGAACTGCCCCTAGCATACCCAAATAATAAGTATTGCCCATATGCACGGTATAACTTAACCTTAGTGACGCCCCCACCGAAAAAGTTCTACCCGAACTGAACCTCACAGAATTACGAAGAGGAATTGGCAGTCCTGTGGCGCCTGGGAACAGCACAGAATTGATGTCACTGAGCGAGGTGGCCTGATACCGTAAAAGAGGCAGAATGGCAAGGCCAAGCTGCTGGGTACTGGTTTCCACGAAATTGTATTTTATGCCCCCAACAATTTGAAAGCCAGCGGTGACCGTATGTAATGAAGCATCCACCCTTTCCCCATCCCGTAGTTCATAAAAAAGCAAAAAATCAGGGGAGTCGTTCAAAGTGCCCTCAAAACCCAATTGCCAATAAAATTTTCTTGAAAATTCTTGGCCAAAGCTGAACCCGTAATGATAGCCCGGCGTATCTCCCGTGCCATGGATGCTGCGGCCGAAAGAGAATTCCACGTAAGGCTTTGATTCACTTTGTCCCTGAAGCACATAAAATGGGAGAAGGAAAAGAATGCAGCCTATGATTTTATTCATGTTCAGATGGTTATAGGGGGTGCCATTTCCAAATTATAAAAACAAAGATGCGAAGAACTTTTTAAGAAAGGTTTAGGCCATACCAAGATATCTGGTGGCATTTTTTTCCGAATGCTTTTAATCCATGGCTGAAAACCGATGAATTTCGCAAACCGTAAGCGCAATACCTAGGGTTAAAATTCTTCAATCCGTTGATAACTCCTCACAACTACCCTGCGCCCATGCCATAACTTTTGGCTAATTTTAAGGCCTGCATTCGCAAATAAACGCCCTTACCATGTACCTCATCTTTGACACCGAAACCACCGGACTCCCCAAACGCTGGGACGCCCCCATCACCGATACGGACAACTGGCCGCGCTGCATACAGATCGCCT
>CAKZLG010000275.1 GCA_937125035.1 uncultured Maribacter sp.
TCCTCCATTGAAAAACGATTGAAGTCCAAGAAAAAGGCGGCCCAAAAGAAGGCCAACCGCAAGCCCCCTGAACTCTAAAGTACTGCCGTAATGGTATAGGTGTTTTGATTAAAGCGGACGGTGGCCCCCACCCCTTTGCCCAAAAAAACCTTGGCCAAAGGGGCCAAGGGAGAAATGCAATAGATGCTCTTGCCCCTATGCCGCAGCTCCCCGGCGGCGACCGCAATGAAAAAGCCTTGGTTTTCCGTCAGGACCAAGGTGCCGGGACCCACCAGGATTCCGCCATGTTCTATTTTTACCTTTGCGAGTATTTTCCGCTCCTGTTCGGCAAGCGCCCATTGCCGGCCCATTTTTTCGCGCTCTAATTGCACCATGGCCCTGCCGGTTTCATGTTTGTCTCCCGCGCTGCTCTTGGTTTCACTGGCCAAGGCTGCCTCTAGGTCTTTGATCTGTGCCTGTATTTTGGTAAGGCGCCTCTCTATAAGCTCTATACAGTGGTCATAGGCCGCTTGCTTTAACGGCAAAAGCTCCTTATTCCCCATTGTGGTAAAGGTCCGCCAATTTGTAGAGGAGCCTGTTCACCATCTGCTCCTTACTGGCGCCACTTTGCATCATGTCACGAATCTCAGCTTGGTGTTCCGCCTTAAAATAATCCAAATCGCCCGAACGATGCGGACTAAAGATGTTCCAAGAGGTAAGGCCCTCCAACATAGCCCTGTGGGCCCTGTATTTTTTGGCCACCCTTTCATGGCGTTTCTTGAGCTCTCGGGATACGCTGCCCGCTGCCCCTTGCTGTTCTGCCTGTATCATGGCATACTCGGCCGTAATACGGGCATCTGCCTTTTCCGCCTCGGTAATGATCTTGAAATAGGCACGGGAAACCAAGCTCGCATATTGTTGGTCAAAATCCGCAAGGACGGAAGGCCCAGCATCGGCCAAAACAATGGCCGTGGCATCCGTACTGGCATAGAGGGGCTCTTGTCCGGGATCTACCAAGGCCTCTTGCCAAGCCTTTGATTTGATCATCTCTTTCCATACCCTGCTGTACTCCCGCTCGTAGGCCTCTTGGGTCAAGGAGCATCCTGTGAAGAAAAGCACTCCAAGGGCGCCGCCCCACCATAATAGAAATCGATTTACGTTGTCCTTATTGCACATACCAAGGTTTTTTGATAGCGTTGTACTCAACGCACCATGATCATCCGTAGGAAAGGAAAGTTGTTGAAGAAGGTTATTTTTCTTCAAAAAGATGGGGAAGGCAAGATAAAAAGAAAAAGGTGTTTTTCTATGGGGATACGGTTAAATTGTGCCCATTTCCGTTGTACCGGCTTTAAAGGGTCATTTGTGCCAATTTTATGCCTGTACTTGTACCAATGGCCACCCCCATGCCCCCCAAACGAACCCCGCAGGCCACATTGGGGGCCACAACTTTCAGGATGGGTTTTTTTTGCGGGCCCACGCCCATGATGCCGCTCCAACGGTGCTCTATTTCTAAGGCTTGATCGGGCAATATCACTTCTCTCAATAGGTGTTCCAAGGTACGCTGTACCATTTCGGTCTCACCAAATTCCATGGTCTCCTCGGCCTTGAAATCCAGATTCCTGCCCCCGCCCAACAAAATGCGATTTTCCACGTTCCTAAAATAGTAATACCCTTGATCTAAGTGAAAGGTCCCCGATAGGGGTAAGTCCGGTATGGGCTTGGTCAAGAGCACTTGGGCCCGCGCGGGCCGCACATCCTCGGCCAGCAGCTGCTTGGCAAACCCGTTGGTGGCTATCAATAAATGGGTGGTTTTAAGGTCAAATGCTTGGGTCTGTACCGCCACAGCAGCAGGGGATGCGGAAAAATCCTCGACCGTAACCCCGTTTAAAATGGTAATGCCCATGGTAAGGGCCTTTTGCAACAAGGCCTTCATCATTTGCCCCGTGTGGAGCTGACCCTCATGGCGCTGTGTAATGTAATGTGGACGGATGCCCTTAAATTGAAATCTGTTCTTGGTAAGCCCAAAGGCCTTGTCTCCGAACACAGGCTCCAGCAGCGCATTGGCCCACGGCAGGTGGGCCAAACAGGTCTCAAACAGGGCGCTTTCCCCATCTGTAAAGAGCTCATGCCCTCCTTTTTGTTGAAATTCCAATGTCTTGTCGCCCACCAATTTCCGAAGCTGGTCAATGCCCTCTTTTCTATCTTGGATCAAGGACAGGATTTCTTGATCTGTATGGTTCTCCCTATCTGCCAATAGTTCTGAAATACTTCCAAAACAGGCAAAACCGGCATTTTTGGTACTGGCGCCTTGGGGAAACATTCCCTTTTCCAAAATCAGAATCTTTGCTTTGGGATGTTGCCGTTTTAAATCAATGGCGCAATTGAGGCCTACGATGCCACTGCCCACAATGGTAAAGTCAATGTCCGTAAGCCAAGAGTCATATTCCCAATAGCTGAGGTTCATACGTGCATGGATAAGGTGGTAGGGTATTGTTTACGTACTTCTGAAACGAAGCTACGAAATTTGCGGTTAGAAAGCGATGTCCTGCCAAACGCACAAGACAGGTAAAGGAACCTTTCCTTTGAGTATCTAGGCAAGTGTTGGAGCCTATACATCTCGATAATCGAGTAAAGCCCAGCACAAAAAACCCTGCCGTTGGGCAGGGTCTGGTTTTTATTCCTTGGGCTCTGGGGCCATTTTAAAATCGTTCATAAAGGCCGTGGTGTAATTTCCGGCCAAATAATCCGGGTGTTCCATTAGCTGCCTATGGAAGGGGATGGTGGTCTTTATGCCCTCGATAACAAACTCATCCAAAGCGCGTTTCATTTTATTGATCGCCTCTTCCCGGGTCTGGGCGGTGGTGATCAACTTGGCGATCATGGAATCATAGTTGGGGGGTATGACATAGCCGCTGTACACGTGGGTATCCATTCTTACCCCATGTCCGCCAGGCGTGTGCAAGGTGGTGATCCTTCCAGGAGAGGGCCTAAAATTGTTATAGGGGTCCTCTGCATTGATCCTACATTCTATGGAATGGAGTTTTGGAGTATAATTTTTACCGGAAATGGGTACGCCCGCTGCTACCAAGATCTGCTCTCTGATCAGATCATAATCGATCACCTGTTCGGTAATGGGGTGTTCCACCTGTATACGGGTGTTCATTTCCATAAAATAAAACTTACGGTGCTTATCCACCAAAAACTCTATGGTGCCCGCACCTTCATATTTTATGTACTCCGCGGCCTTTACGGCGGCTTTGCCCATCTCATCGCGCAGTTTGTCCGTCATAAAGGGCGATGGGGTCTCCTCGGTCAATTTTTGGTGCCTGCGCTGCACGGAACAGTCCCTCTCTGAAAGGTGACAGGCTTTTCCAAACTGATCGCCCACCACTTGTATTTCAATATGGCGGGGCTCCTCTATCAGCTTTTCCATATACATGCCCCCATTGCCAAAGGAGGCTGTGGCCTCTTTAACGGCACTTTCAAAATGGGCCTCCATCTCATCTTCTGACCATACGGCCCGCATTCCTTTACCACCACCCCCGGCCGTGGCCTTGATCATTACGGGATAGCCAATTTTTTTGGCGGTCTTTTTGGCGTCGTCCACATCTTTCAACAAACCTTCGGAACCTGGTACGCAAGGTACGCCAGCCGCCTTCATGGTGGCCTTTGCGGTGGCTTTATCGCCCATTTTGTCTATCTGGTCTCCAGATGCGCCTATGAACTTAATGTCATGCTCTGCACAGATTCTGGAAAATTTGGAATTTTCCGATAAAAATCCATAGCCTGGGTGAATGGCATCTGCATTGGTGATTTCCGCTGCCGCAATAATGTTGGGTATCTTTAAGTAGGATTCGCTACTGGGCGGTGGTCCAATACAAACGGCCTCATCCGCAAAGCGCACATGCAGGCTTTCCTCATCGGCCTTTGAATAGACCGCTACGGTCTTAATGCCCATTTCCTTGCACGTGCGGATGACCCGCAAGGCAATTTCTCCCCTATTTGCAATGAGTATTTTCTTGAACATACTTTTACCAAATTTAATGTTTCATGTTTCCCCAGACCCCGGTAGGGAATTTAGTGGAACGCATGTTATGGGGTTGAACTTAAGACGGGTCTACCAAGAACAAAGGTTGGTCAAACTCCACCGGAGATGAATCGTCCACCAATACTTTTACAATGGTACCGGAAACCTCAGACTCAATATCATTGAACAATTTCATGGCCTCAATGACACAGAGTACATCTCCCGTGGCAATGCTCTGCCCTACTTCAACAAAGGCCGGTTTGTCTGGGGATGGCTTTCTGTAAAAAGTGCCAATGATGGGCGATTTTATGGTAATGTACTTGGATTCATCCTCCTTTGCCTTATCCTCTTTTGCCGGTTGGCTGGGTGCGGCAGGGGTTTCGGCAGGGGCCTGTGGCGCTGCGGGCGGCATGGCGGCCTGTTGCATGGGGATGGACTGCACATAGGTGGGCTCATTGGAAGCAAGGCTTCCGGTACGGATGGTGATCTTGATCTCATCCGTTTCCAGCTTTACTTCACTGGCGCCCGATTTGGCCACGAATTTAATGAGGCTTTGAATTTCTTTAATGTCCATAGTTGCACGTTATTTTATGGTTGTCGTTAATTGTAGGCCCATTTCAAGTAAATGGATCCCCAGGTAAATCCTCCGCCAAAAGCGGCAAATACTAAATTATCTCCTTTTTTGAGTTCTTTTTCATAGTCATGCAGCAATAGCGGCAAAGTGGCCGAGGTGGTGTTGCCATACTTCTGTATGTTCATCATGACCTTGGCGTGATCCAATCCCATTCTATTGGCCGTGGCGTCAATGATGCGCTTATTGGCCTGATGGGGCACCAACCAGGCCACATCATCTCCGGTAAGGCCATTCCTTTTAAGGATACGCTCCGCTACATCTGCCATATTGGAGACCGCGAACTTAAAAACGGTCTTCCCATCCTGAAAGATGAAATGCTTCTTATTGGCCACGGATTCCGCAGTGGCCGGCATGATGGATCCGCCCCCTTCCATGCCCAAAAATTGCCTTCCCTTACCATCTGCCCTAAGGTACTGGTCCTGTAGGCCCAAGCCTTCCATATTGGGTTCAAAGAGCACGGCCCCGGCCCCATCGCCAAAAATGATACAGGTGGTCCTGTCCGTATAATCGATTATAGAGGACATTTTGTCCGCGCCCACCAAAAGTACCTTTTTATACCGGCCGGCCTCTATGAAACTGGCGGCGGTGGACATCCCGAACAGAAAACTGGAGCAGGCGGCCAGTAGGTCATAGGCAAAGGCATTGCTAGCCCCGATCTCTGAAGCCACGAAAGCTGCAGTTGAGGCCACCAAACTATCTGGTGTGGCCGTTGCCACAATGACCAAATCTATTTCCGCTGGATCCAAGTCCCGCTTTTCAAGCACCTCTTGTGCTGCCTTAATGGCCATGAAAGAGGTGCCCTCGCCCTCTTCCTTTTTCAATACCCTTCTTTCTTTTATACCTGTTCTTGAGGTGATCCATTCGTCATTGGTATCCACCATATCCTCCAGCATTTTATTGGTGAGGACAAACTGCGGAACGTAGCCTCCTACTGCGGTTATGGCTGCCGATATTTTGGTCATAGGTAGCGTTGCTTTCGTGCAAAAGTTTAAAAAGCACGTAAAAAGTGATGAAAATTAAGGATTTTCGTCGACTTTCTGTTTCAAAACGGGCTTTTTGTGATTTTTCTTTAGGACTGTACTTTTCTTAGGTGCAATCAAGTTCCATGGCACTTCCCCATATCCCATGGGGCATACCATACCCTGTACCGGTTACTCCATGTTCGTATGTTTGGCAATGGCCAACGGACCCTATTCAAGGAACAAATGGAGGGGAACTGATGAAAAAAGCCCCCTACTTTTGCAAGTGGGAGCTCTGAACAATTATGCTCTTGGGCTACACCTCAGTGGCTTCCGTCTTATCCACCAACACCTGGCCTCTATAATAGAGTTTGCCCTCATGCCAATGCGCCCTGTGGTACAGATGCATCTCACCGGTAGTGGAATCCGTTGCCAATGTAGGGGCCACGGCCTTGTAATGTGTTCTTCTCTTGTCTCTCCTGGTTTTGGAGATTTTTCTTTTAGGATGTGCCATTTTAACCTTTATTTATCCGTTAATAGTTTTTTTAATTCGTCCCACCTGGGGTCGTTCCCTTGTTTCTCTTTCTTGTCCTCTTTGGGCTCCAACGCTTTTAGACGTTCCAATGCGGCCGATTTTAAACTACCGTCCTCTACGCCCGGGTGTACCCTTTTTTGGGGCACGGCCAAGACCAGCATCTCATAGATGTACTGGGCCACGTTGAATTTATGCTCTCCGTGGGGCAGTATCAATATCTCATCGTCCTCGTCATCATAGGCCTCTCCAAATTTGACCAAAAGGTCCAGCTCCGCGGCGATGGGCTCGTCATAGGGCTCACTGCTCACATCACAATCCACATTTACGGTGCCTTGGGCATAAAACTCCAGCTCCATCATGGTGGATAGCTTGTTCAAGGACATTCGTAAGTCTATCTGGGCGGCATTGAACTCATCGTACCCAAAGGAATCAAAGAACGTATTATCTATGGTAAAGTTAAAATCGTGTTTTCCTTGCTTCAATCCAGAGAAAGGAATATCATACTCCTTTTGCTTCATGCGTTCAACACTTATTTTAATTCCTGTCGCCGAAAAGGCGGGTGCAAAGATAGGATTATTTTGATAAAAGCCAATAGTTATCAACGAATTATGCACAATGCTGTGCAATGCCGTTTTAAAGTCCTTTCTCAGCGTTTTACGCGCTGCTTTTTCAGGACGTTTTCAGTAAGCCCTTGGTATTCCCTTCTATTTTTTACTATGGTAATAGCCATATAGACCGCCTCTTTGAAGGAGCCGTGGTCCGCAACCCCTTTCCCCGCTATTTCATAGGCCGTGCCATGGTCTGGCGACGTCCTTATCTTGCTCAGGCCCGCGGTAAAGTTCACCCCTTGGCCAAAGGAGAGGGTCTTAAAGGGAATGAGGCCTTGGTCATGGTAGGCGGCCAGGACCGCATCAAACTTTTTATAGCCGTCCGATCCAAAGAAACTGTCCGCCGCGTAGGGGCCATAGACCAAATGACCTAGGTTCCGCATTTCCTTAATAACGGGTTTCAGCACCTCATCGTCCTCTTTGCCGATCACGCCATTGTCCCCACTATGCGGGTTAATGCCCAACAACGCTATTTTGGGCCTACGTATGCCGAAGTCCATCTTCAAGGATTTCTCTATGGTGTTCACCTTATCCCGCACCACTCTGGGAATGATGGCCTTGGATACGTCCTTTACGGCCACATGATCGGTTAGCAGACCGATCTTTAAGCCCTCGGTGACCATGAACATAAGGCTTTCGCCCTCCAATTCTTGGGCCAGATAATCCGTATGCCCAGGAAAAGCGAACGTTTCCGATTGTATATTGGTCTTGTTGATGGGCGCTGTAACAAGGGCATCTATACTTCCTTCCTTTAGTGCGGCAACAGCCGCCCTCAAGGACCGTATGGCGAAATCCCCGGCCTCTGCTGTGGCTTCCCCAAAGGAGATTTGGGGCACCTCTTTCCACACGTTCACAATATTGATCTTGCCTTCCAAAGCTTTGGAAGGTTCTTGTACCCCGTGAAAGGGCATGGTAAGGTCCAAGGCCTTCATTTGGTGGGAAATGGTCTTGTTGGAGGCAAAGATGATGGGGGTACAGAAATCGAGCATGCGGGTGTCTTCAAAAGTTTTCAGAACGACTTCACAGCCAATGCCATTTAGATCGCCAATGGATATGCCCAACTTTATTTTCTCGATTTCTTCCATGATATCCTTTACCTTTGTACAGCAAATTTCTTGACAAAACTACTTAATTTACACGACACATGTTCACTGGTATCATTGAAACATTGGGAACCATAATCGGTTTGGAAAAAAAAGAGGGGAACCTGCACCTTACCTTGCAATCTTCCCTTGCCCCAGAACTGAAGATTGACCAAAGTGTGTCCCACAACGGTGTGTGCCTTACCGTGGTGGCCATTGATGGCGATACCTATACCGTCACCGCTATTGCGGAGACTTTGCAGAAAACCAATCTGGGAACACTGGTCGTGGGCGATTGCGTGAATTTGGAACGGGCCATGATCCTGGGTAGCCGCTTGGACGGGCATATTGTGCAGGGGCATGTGGATCAGACCGGCACCTGTACGCATATTGAGGAGACTAACGGCAGTTGGCGTTTCTCCTTCGCTTATGATGCCGCCTTGGGCAATCCTACCATAGAAAAGGGATCCATTACCATAGACGGTACCAGTTTAACGGTGGTGGATTCTGGCAAGGACCATTTTAGTGTGGCCATTATACCCTATACGTATGCACACACCCGGTTCAACACCTATGCCGTGGGCACCGTGGTGAATTTGGAATTTGACGTGATTGGCAAGTACGTGGCCAAATTGATGTCCCAACGGTCCTAATGTGTGCCTTTTGTATCAAAAATCCAACACAATGCCAATACTGGGGATGGGCTGGCCGTTATCCTGAGTCAGTGCCACCAGGCTGCGCGGGCTCACTAGACCTCCGTTTTCATCCCTGTTAAGGCCAAATTCCGGGGGTTGTGGATTGTTCTGTGCCAAGATGTTCTGCACCTCGGCAAAGAGGTTGAAGGAAAACCGCTTAAAATTCCATTTTTTGTCCACCCGTACGTCCAACTGACTGAATACGCCCAGTTTTTCCTCGCCCAAACGGGCATAATCCAGCACAATGTCCGGATATACGGCCAAGGTACCGTCCAAATCTGTGGGCACAAAAGGGGTGCGGCCCGCAAAACGATACCGGGCACTGACCTCCCAGTTCCTTTTCAATTTATAGCCGCTTACGAAAGATACCAGGTGGCGACTGTCCCACACCGAAGGCAGGAAGGTAGATCGATCAAAACCGGTAAACTCACTATAGAACCAAGTATACGAGAATATGCCGTAAAAATTATTGGTCAGCTTTTGCTGAAACTGCAGCTCTGCCCCGTAGGCCCTGCCCCGGCCCACGCTTTCTATTTCCTCGTTGCCCAAGACCTCAAAGCCCCCGCCCTTATTGGCCAAGGAAACCCCATCCCTAACGGAAACGGGGTAGTCCTCATAGTTTTTGTAGAAGCCCTCAACAGACAGGCTGGCGGCGGGCCCCAAAATGTGCTGCAAGCCCAGTACGGCATGGTCACTACGGGTATAGCGCAGGTCTTGGTTCACCAATTGCTGGGCATTGTTACGGAAGCCCAACATGGTATAGGGCGGAATCTTGAAGTAGCGCCCCAAGGAACCGTTGAGCTTCCAATTTTCCCTGAATTCATAGGAGAGGGCCACCCTGGGAGACAGGGTGCGCCCCAGTCCATTGCCTTCGGTAAAGGTATCGGCATCGGCCCGTATGCCCATGGAGACGTCCAGTTTGCCATCAAAAAAGGTGGAGGCCGCATTGGCGAACAGCCCGTACTTCAAAAAATCGATTTCCGTAGTGAACAAAATATTGGCCGTGGTATTGGTGGTTTCGTTGGAGTAAAAGGAATGTTGCCCGTTGAACCCTGCGGCCAATTTCCATGGCCCCATGAACTTGGTCAATTGGTAACGTAATTTGGTTTCCGACTCCACCGCATCATTGCGAAAGATAATGCCCTCCTCATTCTCAGAATCCTGGTAACGGGTAAACCTATTGGCCAAGCGGTTATTGCTCAAGGTGGTCTCCATAAAGCCCGTACCGTCCTTGAAGCGGTTACGCCAGGTTACGCCCGTGGTATTGGTGGTCTGATCTATGAACGGGGCCTGTTCCAACTGGGCCTGTTGGCCGGCATCAAAGGTGTCCGGTGCGGCCAGGGTGAAGTCATCAATAGAGCCCAGACCAATTAAGGAAAGGGTATTATAAGCGTCTAGCTCATGGTCCAATTTATATTGATAGTCCCAGTAGTTGGGCCTGAACGGAAGGCCGATGAGCGCAAAGAGGGCTTGCAGGTAGCTGCGGCGGGCGGATACCAAAAAGGTGGTCTTGGAACGCTCTTCCCCTTTTTTGAACAAGGGGCCTTCCAAAGTGAGGGCCGCCTCACTGGCGCTCACCCTAAAGTTACCGCTGAAATCCGTGGCATTGCCGTTGCGCTGCCGAAACTGGAGCACGCCAGATAGGGGATTGTCATATTGCGACCCAAAGGCCGATGTGGATAAGGTAACCTCTTCAATAAAGGAAACGTTCAACATGCCCACGGGCCCGCCTGCACTGCCTTGGGTACTGAAATGATTGATGTTGGGCACTTCCACCCCATCCAAATAATAGACCGTTTCATTGGGTGCCCCACCCCTGATGATGAGGTCGTTTCTAAACCCCCCAACGGAGGGCGATACCCCGGGCAAGGTCTGTGCCACCTGCACCACATCATTGTTGCTGCCGGGATAATTGGCGATCTCCACAGCAGATAAGGTCTGGGTGGACAAGGGAGTCTCCCGAGAGCGACCAATTTTATCATTGGAGACCACTACCTCATCCAAACTTTGGGCCACTTCCTGTAAAACAAAATCGTAATCCGGGTTGCCCTTGGATTTTACAGGAATGTTGTAGATCGTCTGTGTTTCAAAGCCCAAATAACTTACGGTAAGGTTGTAGGATGCCGGGGGAATGTCCGTAAGGATATAGCGGCCCTCTTCATTGGTGGTGGCCCCCAGTGTGGTGCCGTTGAGAAAAACAGAGGCCCCGAGGATGGGCTCTCCCACCTGGTCCGTTACCTGCCCGGAAAGCTCCCCCACAATTTGCGCCCCGCCCACGGTATAGAGCATCAAAAAGACAAACAAAACCAGAGTATGGGGGATTGGGGCATCTCTTTTCACATTCATCATTTTGTTCATTTTAGAAACACAAAGATTAAACAAAATGGACGGGAGACCTATAGTAATCCCTTTAAAAATGTGTTAAATAGTGCGGCTGCCCTAAGACCAGCGCCATTCCCCATGATGCTACACCTTAATAAAGATCTTCTGTTGGTACAACACATAGGCCAAAAAGCAGTAAAAGGCCACGACCGTGAGGCCATAGAGCAAGGAGGACATTTGCATGGAAATGGCCTGGTGGACATAAATATTCTGAAAGAGCCAACCGTGCAAGGAAGTATCGCCCACTTTGATCTGGCCCATCACCTTACTGATGAAGCTGGATAGGAAATAAACGATAATGGCATTGGCGCCCACATACCTGAAAATACTTCCAAACTGCCACTTTTTAACATCGGTGAGGTAATAGACCAAGGCCAGGACCAGATTGGCCCACCCGGCGGTAACCAATACAAAACTGCTGGTCCAGAGTGCCTTGTTGATTGGGAAAACGATATCCCACAAATGGCCAATAATGAGCATACTGCCACCAAGACCCACCAATATCCGGGTCTTCTTTTCCTGTTTGGAAAGCAGTATCAGTCCCGTAAAAATGCCCAGCAAGGCACTGGCTATGGAGGGGATGGTACTCAACAGCCCTTCCGGATCATAGTCCGCTTTGTAATTGTGCGTGCCAAAGACCTGAACATCTACCCAATTGGCAAAATTATTGGGGGCACGTTCCAAAGTGGAGACCACCCCATTGACCGGTATCAAGGTCATCATAAGCCAATAGCCCACCAAAAGGGCGATGGTGATTCCCAAAAGGTACCGCCACGGTATATTGATAAAGAGGATGGCGGCAAAAAAGAACACCACGCCAATACGTTGCAGCACCCCCGGAAAACGGATGTTCTCCCATTCCTTGATAAAGGGAAAGTAGATGGTAAAGGCCCCTAAAAAAAGGCCCAACCCAATGAGTTTCAGAGTGCGTACCACGATTTTCTTATACGTGCCACCATTTACAGGCCTGTTGTTGTAGGCAAAGACAATGGAGGTGCCCACAATGAAAAGGAAAAAGGGGAACACAAGATCCGTTGGGGTATAACCATGCCATTGTGCATGTAAAAAAGGAGCGTACACATGGCTCCACGTACCGGGGGTGTTCACCAAGACCATAAG
>CAKZLG010000276.1 GCA_937125035.1 uncultured Maribacter sp.
CCGCCGGAGAGCTCCCTGTAGATCACCAGATCGGTGTCCTTCACCATTTTTTTTGGTAAGGGCGATTGTCTTACCAAAGCAGGAAATACCTTTACGGGTCTTATGTTGGCAAAAAGTCCCAGTTCCTTTCTAAGGCGAAGCAGTCCCTGTTCTGGCCAAATGTCCGTTTGGGGATCGTTGTCATATTCAGGGGCACCAAGGGCGCCGAACAGGATGGCATCTGATGTTCTACATAATTCCAAAGTCTCCTTTGGTAGGGGTGTTCCCTTCTGTTTGAGGGCTGAGGCACCAATGAGTCCCTTTTTGAAGGTAAACCGATGGCCAAAGGTCTCCTCAATAGACCGTAGGCATTTCATGGATTGCGCCACGACTTCGGGCCCAATGCCGTCCCCTTCCAATATGGCGATATTTAGGCGCATATCTTTCCGTTTACTTAAAGAGCTATTTTGCTCTTGGCCACGATTTCATGGATATCCTCGTCCACCACTTCCTTTTTGGAATCCGCAAAATATAAAAATTCTTGGTAGACCTCGTCCAATTGGGTTTTTGTGAGCTCATAGCCCACTATTTTGGCGCGGTAGGCCAAGGCCGCCCGGCCACTTCTGGCGGTTAGCACAATAGATGATTCCGTCACCCCAACATCGGCTGGGTCTATGATCTCATAGGTTTCACGGTTTTTAATGACCCCATCTTGGTGTATGCCAGAGCTGTGGGCAAAGGCATTGGCGCCCACAATGGCCTTGTTGGGTTGCACCACCATCCCCATTTTACGGGAGACCATCTGGCTGGTGTCATAGAGTAAGCGGCTGTTGATGGTCGTATCCAAATTAAGGGAAGGATGTTGGCGCATGATCATGACCACCTCCTCCAAAGAGGTGTTCCCTGCACGTTCCCCTATGCCGTTAATGGTGCATTCTATTTGACGGGCACCGTTCATGACCCCCGCTATGGAGTTGGCCGTGGCCAACCCAAGGTCATTATGGCAATGGCATGAGAGCACCGCCCTGTCAATGTGCTTAACATGGTCCTTAAGGTACTTTATCTTTGCGCCGTATTCCTCGGGCAGGCAGTACCCGGTCGTATCTGGAATGTTGAGTACCGTAGCACCTGCCTTGACCACTGCCTCACAGACACGGGCCAAGAACTCATTATCCGTTCTTCCGGCATCCTCAGCGTAAAATTCAACATCCTCCACGAATTTTTTGGCGTAGCTCACAGCTTCCACGGCCCGTTCTATAATAGCATCCCGGTTGCTGTTGAATTTATGTTTTATATGGGAGTCAGAGGTTCCTATACCGGTATGAATTCTTGGCTTACGGGCGTACTTCAGGGCTTCAGCAGCCACTTCTATATCTTTTTTGACTGCACGCGTTAGGCCGCAGACCGTAGCATTTTTTACGAGCTTGGCAATACTTTCAACAGATTTGAAGTCCCCAGGACTTGAAATGGGAAAGCCCGCCTCAATAATGTTCACCCCTAGTTCATCCAATCTTTCCGCTATGACCAATTTTTGCTCCCGATCCAATTTACAGCCAGGCACTTGCTCTCCGTCCCGTAAGGTGGTGTCAAAAATTTGTACTATCTCTTTACTCATTATATTTGTGTAGTTTAGCTCTCTTAACGAATATATGGCCATTAGGACAAAATGCCCAAATTTTGTTATGATTTTTACAACGTTAAGTCACTTTTTGTGATATTTAAAATTTTGAACATCAACCATTTAAACGCTGCTTATTACGATGACAAATGCGCATAAAGATGCTTTGTTCGTTTTGGTAAAGTCACTTTCAAAATCTGAGAAACGTCATTTTAAACTTTATGTGGGCCGGTTGGGCGTAAATACCGATGCAAAGTTTTTGGCGCTTTTCAATCTTTTGGACAAGATGAAACGGTATGACGAAAAAACCATATTGGCCAGTGGCATCGTAAAAAAATCCCAACTTTCCAACCTTAAGGCCCATTTGTATAAACAGATATTGGTAAGTCTCAGGTTGAACCCGGTTAACCAAAATATTAGGGTACAGATTAGGGAACAATTGGATTTTGCCACGATACTCTATCAAAAGGGCCTGTACAAACAAAGTCTTAAAATCTTGGAGAAGGCCAAGGCGGTAGCCATTGAGAACGAGGAAAAGAACATTGCCTATGAAATTGTGGAGTTAGAGAAGATCATTGAGACCCAATATATTACCCGTAGTATTCCAGACCGGGCCAATGAACTGGCAGAACAGGCCAAAGAACTATCCGCCCATAATGTGATGACCAGCAAGCTCTCCAACCTTTCCCTGCAGTTGTATGGAATGATGTTGAAAGTAGGTTACGCACGCAGTGATGAGGACTACCAAAGGGTCAAGACCTATTTTGAAAGGCAATTGCCCAAATACAACATAGAGACCTTGGGCTTTAGAGAGAAACTTTGGTTGTACAAGGCGCATTTGTGGTACAGCTTTCTGACCCAAGATTTTTTGAGCTGTTATAAATATGCCAGCAAGTGGGTAGATCTGTTCTATGAACACAAGGACATGATCTATCTGAACCCAGTGTTTTTCTTAAAGGGAAATCATTATTTGCTGGAATCCTTATTTTACGTAAAATACAGCTCTCAATTTAAAGAAACACTTGAATCTTTAGAGAGAGTCATCAACGAAAAGGACTTTCCAAAGAACGACAACATTACGTCCTTGGCCTTTCTCTATGTCAATGCCAATAAGCTCAACCTGCATTTCTTGGAGGGCACTTTTGAAAAGGGATTGTATCTGGTACGTATCATAGAATATGGCATAAACAAACACAAAGACCGTATTGACCAGCACCACATTATGGTGCTCTATTATAAGATCGCCTGCTTGTATTTTGGTATAGGGGACAATAAATCCTGCATCTCCTACCTTAAGAAAATCATTGAGAACAAGCAGCTCAAAATGCGTGAAGACCTTATGTGCTTTGCCCGGGTGCTCAGCTTGGTGGCGCATTACGAGGCGGGTATGGACTACCATCTGGAAGTACAGTTGAAAAGCACCTATAAGTTCCTTCTCAAAATGAACGATATGCATGCCGTACAGAAGGAGATGATCAAGTTTTTACGGAGTTTGGGAGGTATTTATCCCAATGAGTTGAATGCGGAATTCCAAAAACTGTACAATGAATTGAAGAAGTACGAAAACCATCCCTATGAAAAAAGGGCCTTTTTGTATTTGGACATCCTCTCTTGGTTGGAAAGCCATCTTCAGAACCGGCCCGTGGCCCAAATCATCAGGGAAAAGGCCTTGGCCCTTACCCGCTAAGCCGAACGGTAGATGAAGGGTGGCCACATTTCCCATATTTTAGAGATCAACCTTGCCATGATTTTCATAAGTACCTCTGGCGTTCTAGGGCGCTATGTTGATCTGCCCGTGCCTGTGACCATTGGGTTCAGGGCCCTGCTTGCGTTTTTTGTGCTATGGCTCTTTTGTAGGTACAAGCGGATTCCTTTGCACGTAAAACGAGCCGACGCTGCAAGAATTGGCGTGGCCGCCCTTCTTATGGCCATGCATTGGGTCACCTATTTCTATGCCCTGCAATGGTCTAACGTGGCCATAGGCATGTTGACCCTTTTCACCTATCCCATTTTTACCGCGCTATTGGAACCCCTGGTATTAAAGACGAAATTCCAGCCCATGCACCTGCTTTTATGTGCTTTGGTATTGGTGGGCATCTATTTCCTGAGTCCAACGTTTGACCTTTCCAGTGGGTATACAATGGCGGTAATCATAGGGCTTTTTTCCGCATTGGCCTATGCCCTGCGCAACCTATTGCTAAAGGGCAAAGTAGCCCATTACAACGGATCCACGCTCATGGTATACCAAACAGGAATAACGGCCTTTCTCTTGTTGCCCTTTATAGGCATGGCGGATTTTGGCGAGGTCATGTACCAATGGAAAGGGCTTCTGGCCCTGGCCTTGGTGACCACTGCCTTGGGTCATACCTTGTTTTTGATGACCTTTCGCTTTTTCAGCATGACCACGGTGAGTATTTTAAGCAGTGTGCAACCCGTTTACGGTATACTCATGGGCGTGGTGTTTCTTTCTGAACTACCGGATGCAGAGACCATTTTGGGCGGTATTTTCATCTTGGGCTCCGTGGTCATTGAAAGTGTGCGCTCCAAGTCCCTGGCATAAAGGCTATTCCTTCTTCTCCACGCTCTGTGGGGTGGCGTTGAGTTGCCCCAATAAGGTGCTGCCAAGGTTTTCAAACTGGTTGTTCTGGGCCATTTCCCGCACCTTCACAGGGTCAAAATCACCATTGAAGTA
This sequence comes from uncultured Maribacter sp., assembly GCA_937125035.1. Lineage (GTDB taxonomy): Bacteria > Bacteroidota > Bacteroidia > Flavobacteriales > Flavobacteriaceae > Maribacter. Next base: position 4,290 of record CAKZLG010000276.1, read on the forward strand.
TAGAAAGGACCCCGTGGTATTATTGTTATTGTAGATCAATATTTCTTTGACCGCGCTTCTTTTTTCCCGTATGGAGACCACATTGCGCTTAAGCTCATCGTTCTTGCGGAAGACCTCAATAAAGGAGTTGCCGGTGATGCCGTTCATCTGTTGGTTCAGGAATTGGGTACGGGCGGGCGTGGCGCTGGGAAACTGCATGTACCTTAAGTCTCTTGTATTGCCTACCAAGGATTTCATCTCAGGGGAAATGCCACTGATGAGCCCCAACATGAACTGGGGCACCCGCACAGCGGTCACCTGGGCATCGTTCTTATGGGCATCATAAAAAGTGTCTATGGAATTATAGGACCCGCAAGAGGCCAAAACGAGGCTAATGAAAGCCAAAAACAATCGGTTCATGGTGTGTGTTTTAGTGGCCTAAATGTAGTAAAATTAAAGACATGCATCCCAAAGAGGGTCTTTTGGGGTTGGCGCGATCACTTCCATGGGCACTTTTTTTACGGGGTGCACAAAGGCCAACTTACGGGCGTGCAAGTGAATGCTGCCATCTGCATTACTACGGTCAAACCCATATTTGAGGTCTCCTTTAATGGGGCAGCCCATGGCGGAAAGTTGGGAGCGGATCTGATGGTGCCTCCCCGTCTGCAAATCGATTTCCAAAAGCGTATAGGATTTTAGGGTCTTTATGGCACAATACCTCAAAATCGCTTTTTTACTGCCCGCTATTTCCTTTGTATGGGCATAGGACTTGTTTTGTCTTGGGTTTCTGAGCAGCCAATGTATCAAGGTGCCTGTTGGTGCTGCTGGCATTTTTTTTACCAAGGCCCAGTAGGTCTTTTGGGCTTCCTTGTTGGCAAAGAGGGCATTGAGTCTGGGCAGGGCCTTAGAGGTTTTTGCAAAAAGCACTATGCCCGATGTGGGCCGGTCCAAACGGTGCACCACGCCCAAATAAACATTCCCGGGCTTGTTGTGTCTTTTCTTGAGATAGGCCTTGGTGACCTCGCTCAAGGGCCTATCACCTGTCTTATCGCCCTGCACAATGTCTCCCGGGCGCTTGTTCACAATAATGAGGTGATTGTCCTCATAGAGTACCTGTAAATTTTGCGGGTTGGAATGTATGGGATCTGTTTTCTGGTGCAAGACAGTTTATGTTTTATGGATTGGGACCCTACGGACCAAGGTGGTTATAGGGCCAGTTTTTTATGGAACAGACTTAACCCCAAGATCAAGAGTACCCCAAAGGTAACCGCTACATCGGCCATATTGAAAATTCCCGTTTTAAAGAATCCCACCTGTACCTGGAAGAAATCGGTTACGGAACCGTGTACGATGCGATCAATAAGATTGCCAAGGCCACCCCCCACCACAAAGGCAAAGGCAATGACCAGCCACCGGTTCAAATAGGCTCTTGTCATTAACCTATAAAAGAGCACCAACAGAACGATCAACGGCAGCCCCTGTAGAAATATGATCTTTAAGAGAGGCGTGAAGTTTTGTCCAAAACCCAGCATGGCCCCGGTATTTTCCACATTGGTGAGTATGAAATAATGATCGATCAATTGTATGTAATCCCTATGGGCCACTTGGTTCCGCACCACTTCCTTAGAGACTTGATCGCAACCAAGATTGAGCATCACAAGAACGAGTATGTATATTTTATGTTTCAGAAGCAAGTTCTATTTGAGGTTACAACCTATTAATATTGTTCGTCATCGTTGGGGAAATCCATCCGTTTCACATCATCCACATAATTGGAGATGGCCGTGCCCATTTCTTCATATAAGTTCATGTATCTGCGTAGGAACCTAGGGTTGAACTCATGCGTCATTCCCAATAAATCATGAACCACAAGCACTTGACCGTCCGCGTATTTGCCACCGCCAATGCCTATGGTAGGTATGCTGAGCTTCTCGGAAACGGATTTGGTAAGGGTGGCAGGGATTTTTTCCAACACCAGTCCAAAACAGCCCAATCTTTCAAGCAAGAGGGCATCTTCCATGAGCTTTTCAGCTTCTTCCTCTTCTTTGGCGCGCACGGTGTAGGTTCCAAATTTATAGATGGATTGTGGGGTAAGGCCCAAATGGCCCATCACGGGAATGCCTGCTGCCAAGATGCGCTTTACGGATTCCTTGATCTCTGAGCCACCTTCCAGTTTTACAGCATGGGCACCGCTTTCCTTCATAATGCGGATGGCCGATCGTAGGGCCTCTTTGGGATCGCTCTGGTAACTGCCAAAGGGGAGGTCCACCACAACAAGGGCCCTGTATACCGCTCTGATCACCGAGGAGGCATGATAGATCATCTGATCCAAGGTGATGGGGAGTGTGGTTTCGTGGCCCGCCATAACATTACTGGCGGAATCACCCACGAGAATGACATCCACTTTAGCGGCATCCACAATTTTGGCCATGGAATAATCATAGGCCGTAAGCATGGAGATCTTTTCACCATGTTGCTTCATTTCTATGAGCGATTTTACAGTGACCCGCTTATATTCTTTTTTGGCTATGGACATATCAATTGTTTTGAATGGGATAAAAGTAAGGAGTTTTGCTGAGAATGATAAGCCCCAAAGTGGCATGGACTTTTATCATGGTATTTTATTACATTTAACCCTATTAAAAAGTAATGTCTTATGGGGAAATATGTTTTTTTCGCAATGGTAATGATGGGTCTGTTGACCAAAGCTCAGGACCCTGAAAATGCAGCCGTGCAGCGCACTATAGATGATTTCTTTCTGGCTTTTCATGCCCAAGACTCCAGCGCCATGCTGGCCACAGTGCATCCGAATGTCATTGTTCAGAGCATTGCCGCAGATGCTAAAGGAAATGCCAGGCTGCGCACGGAGGGCTTTGGGGATTTGGTGGCGCACATTACACGGATACCCGATAGCATTGCCTTCAACGAAAAACTATTGGACTATCACATTCAGGTAGATGGGCCCATGGCCCATGCTTGGACACCTTATGAATTTTGGCTTCAGGGCGACTTTCACCACTGCGGGGTAAATTCGTTTCAATTATTGAAAGACGACCGGTCGTGGAAGATCATTTATCTTATTGATACCCGCCGCGAGGCCGGTTGCGGCCATAAGGCGCCCTAATTGAAGCTTCGGTTTGTTAACCTTTATGCCCTTTAAGGTTGGCCCCATTTTCGGCTGGATGTCCTTTCCTTAGATGGAAAATCATTGGGTACGGCTTGGGTCACCTCTCCCGTGGCGGCCCATTCCGTTCCGCGCTGTAGGGTGGTGATAAAGCCAACGCACTCCATGGAATAATCAAAATGGCCCAAGGTGGTGTGAAACACCCTGCCCTTGCCATAATTTATGGCCATAAGTTGGGGCACATGTTGCCCCAACCCTTTGATGTCCGGGTCCCAAGGCGGGGCGTTTTTTTCCGTATCGGCGTAGGCCGTGGCCAAAATAGTGGCGTTTTCAAAAGGACCGCGCATGCGTTCGTACAGTTCATCCTGGGTGTGTAGCCAAGCCGTGGGCAGCCCTTTCATGATGGGGTGTTCCGGGGCCCTGGTGGTGATTTCGAATTCATATTCAGGTCCGTGTGAGCCACATACTCCGTTGGTACTGTCCCTTACAAGTTCCTTGGCATCATTATAATAGACATAAGGCCCCGTACTTTCATCCCTCCTGCCCCAAGCGCCCAGGCCGATCATGGTGTTGAATTGCTCCCATTCGCCCCAGGGATTGTTCGCGGCATGCACAATGACCAGTCCACCACCTTGACTGATATGGTCTTCAAAGGCTTTTCTAGTAGCCTCTGGCCATAAAGGGGAATCATTACCCAGATTCGAAACAATGACATCATAGACCTTGAAATCAAATTTAAAATCAGATGTGACAATGGGTTCGTGGGAGATGGCGTAGGAGCTATCGCCCACCGGATACGCCTCAATAAAACCAGTATAGGGTTCCGGCCTGCTTTCTTTATATTTTCTGCCCAACCAAACGGAATCCATGCGATGTATGTCCACTGAGAAAAGCCCTGTTTCCTCTAAGTAGTCCTTCATCATCATCGTGGTCTTTGGCCAAACATAGTGGTTATTCTGACCGTCTATGATCAACACTTTCTGTGTTTTTGGTGCTTCATTGTCCAAGGTTTGTTTTTTCTTTTCCTCACAGGAGAATAGAAAAGGAAGGATTGTTAAGAGAAGGATGGCGTTTTTCATGGGTGAATGTTGGTTTTAGATGGTTGTATGAACTTGGCCGCTATACAAATGTATCTAGGCTGAATGCAATGATGGTCTTTCCTGGCGCCCTTGTTCCCATTTACGGACCATTCCAAGAAATGGCAGGGAAGAAGTTCCATTTGTATAAATGTAAGACAACTTGTTAGGGTATGCAAAATTGGATATAAGAAGCGTTTTAAATTTATGGCCAAGGATATTGCAACGGTAGAAAACAGATTATAAATTAGCGGAACTTTAAAATGATGATTATGGAAATTCTGGGCATTGGCTCTCGTATACAGCATGCAACTTTTGGTAAGGGAGTGGTCACCAACGTGTCCTCCAAACAGTATTGGGTCACCTTTATGGAAACCGGGTTGGAGACCATTGGCATTGATGATGATTTTGAAGTCATAGAACGATTGGAAGATGATGTGGATACCGTTAGTTTTTTTGAGATTGAGAGGTCACTGACCACCATTTTGGAGAAATGGAGCGATACCCATCAGAAAGTCGCCTTGGCCGATAAGTGGCGTGGAGGCTCCCTAGTCCTTGAGCCTGGAGATGGTACAGCCAAAAAGGAGATGCCCATAGACACCTTCTTCCATAAAATCGTCATGGTACGCGATCGTATCCGGGTCATGGAGCAAAAGATCAACAGCAGCACCAACTTGGACGACCAAGAGAAAATCGACCTTCAGCAATACATTACACGCATTTACGGTAGCTTAACCAGTTTCAACGTACTGTTCAAAAGTAAGAGCGATCACTTTGTAGGGGAACGGAGCAGTAAATCATAACGTGGAATTCTGCGCATAGCGGGTTTTTAAGGCTCCTCTGGCCAAGACATCAGGATGGAATGCAAAGGAATGAATCACCTGCAAGGAAGGGATGAAAGAGGTTCCTACTGCATATATACCTGCCTTGTCAACGTGGTGGAGTTTTTCCTTGTAATGTAAACAGGCTGCCCGGCCACCTTATAGTTAATCGCAAAAAAAGATGGGCAGGCAATAAAAAGTAGCTACCAATAAAAAGAGTAGGAGTGAGGCCTATTCTTCCCCCAACTCGGTGATTTTCTTTTCGTAAAGTTTTTTGCTCTCCACTACGGCTACATTGAGTTCTTTCATAATCCCATCAACCCTTCCTTCAATACGCTCCATTTGATCGTTAATGTTGTCAAAGGAGTTAAGTGCGGCCGCCACTTCCAAGGCTTTCACCACTTCTACGGCATCCCCGTGCAGCAATCGTAATTTGTCAATGGCCGCTGCCGTATTGGCCAAGGTGGCATTGTATTTTGTGCGAGCTCTTTGAATGGCGGAGTTCAAGGTTTTTTTACTGGCGTCATCGCTAAGGCTGTTGGTCTGGGTTTCCATGGCATTGAACAAGTTGGCTGCATGGGCTTTTAGATCTTCGTATTCCTTATTGAGGTTTTCCACGCGTTTGTTCACCTTTTCCCAATCCCCATAGACCTTAGCGAACTCCTTATCCTCATTTTTAGTGTCCTCCAATGCCCTTTTTAGTGCATTTAAGGTTTCGAGGCCCTTGTTCACATTGGTATTCGCCGTTTCCTTCTTTCTCTCAAAAGCGGACACGGAAGATTTGAACTTGTCCTTAAGACGGATCAAGTCTTCGGGGCTCTTGTCTTTCCAGCAAGAGGTCATAAGAAGGAATATCATGGATAGGAGTACAAATTTTCTGGTCATGGTTGTGTGTTTAGTGATGGGCCAAAAATAACAATTTCAATCTAACAACAACCCCTGTTGGTCCTCATCTGTTCCAACGGAACGTATCAAAGCCTTCAATTCGCCCATAAACCCATTGCTGAATGCTGCTTAGCTCACCTTTTTTTCAGGCAGGTATTTCCAATAGCGCTTGGGAACATGTTGGGTATGTAATTTTCTATTAATACGAGATTTTATATTCGTACTGGCAAAGTAGGTGCTCCATAAATCTTGATAGGCGTGCTCCTCTACGGTAAATACATCGCTTTTGGATATTCGGTTATGATGAATTTCCGTAAGGTCCAACGAAACCATTTCCACCCCATTTAAATCATAATGAATGCCATAATTGCGCTTGGTATCGTAGATGAGCCATTCTTGGTCCGCGTACCTGTTCTTAAAATGTTTGGAGATGAGGGGAAGCACATCAAAATCTGGGGCAATATTGGCAAAATAGAGATTGTCTTTTGTGAGTTGAAAACGTACAAAAGCTTCCATTCTGTGTTTTTCGCGTCCTACTTTTTTGGCCAATTGCGCTATGTACAGCACGGTATCCTCTGAAAAATTGAAAGGAACGCCATTGGAGGCACCCATCACCTTGCGGATATAGTCCAACAGGAGCAGTTCCACGCCTTCGGTCTCACTTAGAAAGGCAAAATAAACGTTGGTCAACGCATTATAACTCTTTTTACGTATTCCGTTCCATACGCGCTTCGCTTTCTCCAAATGGGTGAAAATAGTTTCTGTTTCAGAAAACAATCCGTTTTGTGCCCGTCCGTTTCGTTGAATGTCGGCAATGTCCAATTTTTCGTCAAAGGCCATAAAAATAGCAGTGAGGAAGCCATTGAAACTTCCATCATAGATCAGGGTTTTTGTGGTGCTCATGATATATATGTTTTTTTTGATGTTCCCAATACTTGCAACCAAGTCAGTACAATACGTTTATACTTGCTCTTCAGGGCCACATAGGCATAGCCATAATGCAACAAGGTCTCGCGGCACCTTTCTAGGGCCATTGTGGTCCGGTGGTGAAGGGGGTACGGGTTTTTCTGATTAGAATGGGCCATATTAGCATGTTTTTTGATATTGATTATTGAAATAGGGACAGTTGATCGCTATAGGTACTTCTAAACTTGCCACTGGAGTTCTGGAGAATGAGCGCTTTGATCTGGGAGGCTTGGCGATCCTTATGGTCATGATGCCTTGAGGCGCATACCAAGAAATATTTTGCCCTACTCAGGGCCACCCCTATCTTTTTTAGATGATCCCAATCCAAATTCCTGAACCTTCTGGCGTGTAGTATCTTATGGACTGACTTTAGCCCTAGGCCGGGTACCCGCACCAAGAGCTGTTTCTCGGCCGTATTGACATCCACGGGGAAATGGTGCAGGTTGCGCAAGGCCCATGATAAGTTGGGGTCCACATCCATATCCAGGTTAGGGTGTTCTTCACTCACGATCTCCTGTACGGAAAACCCGTAAAAGCGGAGCAACCAATCCGTTTGGTATAACCTGTTTTCCCGCAGCATGGGCACTTGACTGCCCAAGGACGGCAAGCGCGCATCCTCAGAGATCGGCACATACCCCGAGTAGTAGACCCTTTTCATTTGGTATTGGGTATAATAATGGGCTGCGGAATACATGATGTCCTTGTCCGTTTCCCCTGTGGCACCGATGATCATTTGTGTACTTTGACCGGCGGGGGCATATTTGGGCGTACTCCTTATGATTTTATGCTCATTTCTGTACTTTTGAATCTCCTGCTGTACCTTGCGCATGGGTTTGGTGAAATCAGCATGGTTCTTTTCCGGTGCTAGCAGCTTCAACCCAGAGACGGTGGGAATCTCTATGTTTACAGAGAGTCGGTCTGCATAGAGGCCGGCTTCGTACATTAGTTCATCACTACACCCAGGAATGCTCTTTAGATGGATATAGCCATTGAAGCGCTCTTCCAACCGCAGTTTCTTTGCCACGGCCACCAACCTTTCCATGGTGTGGTCCGGACTTTTAAAAATGCCGGAACTCAAAAAAAGCCCTTCAATATAGTTCCTACGATAAAAATGGATGGTGAGGTCCACCACCTCTTGGATCTTGAACGCCGCCCGTTGCACGTCATTGCTCCTTCGGGTGACACAATAAGCGCAATCATAGATACAGTGATTGGTGAGTAAAATCTTGAGCAGGGAAACACAGCGCCCATCTTCCGTGTAACTGTGGCAAATACCCATGCCACTGCTATCACCCAGGCCTTTTTGGTCATTTGTTCGTTTGCTGCCACTACTTGCACAAGAAACATCATATTTGGCCGCATCCGCCAAAATAGTCAGTTTTTGTTTTATTCGTTCAAAATTCATGCCCATGGTATATATTCCAAAAATATGGATATATTCCATAATATGGAAATAATCCAAAATATTTTTTGGAAATAATCCAAAATACCTATATTTGAGAATGGAAAATGAAGTAACGCTAAAGCGGTTTATAGAAATACGAAGGGAGTTAGGGCATACGCAGGCAGAGTTTGCAAAGCTTTTGGGAATTTCCACCACCACGGCCGATATTGAGCGTGGCAGGACCAAGTTGTCCGGGAAAGTGGTGGCCGAACTACTTCGCCAATTCAAAATAAATCCGCTATGGCTGTTCGGGGAAAGTGAATTGCGTCATTTAGAGACCTCCCACACCAGCGTTATCCCCAAGGTGGTCACCGTGGATAGTGCGGATAAGGACAATATGGTCCTAGTGAATGCCAAAGCGGCCGCAGGATATCCCCAAAATATTCAGGATACCAGTTGGTACCAGCAGTTGCCGGCCTTTGACCTCCCCATCCCCGAATTTAGAAATGCCACGTACAGGGGCTTTCAAGTAGAGGGGGACAGTATGCTGCCCAACCTTCAGCCGGGGGAGTGGGTCTTGGCCAGGGCCATAGAACATATAGACCATGTTAGTGCCAATAAGATGTATGTAGTGGTGCTCCAGGATGCCTTTATGGTCAAAAAAATAGAAAAACGGCCCAACTCCAATAATATTACCTTGGTGTCCTTGAACGAGACGTATCCCCCTTACGATATAAAGCCCTTCCAAATTCAGGAAATATGGGAGGTGAGCAGTAAAATAACCTTTAATGTGGATGCCAATACAGACCGCGGACTTTTAAGGCAATTGCAGGAATCCATGCAGGAATTGAAAAGTCAGTTGAAACACGTAAAGAAGGTGTAG
>CAKZLG010000277.1 GCA_937125035.1 uncultured Maribacter sp.
GCTGGGTGCTGCCCTGTCTGTATGGCATATTGTTCCGCGGGAAGCCCAAAGGAATCATAGCCCTGCGGGTGCAGTACGTTAAAACCTTGGTGCCGCTTATAGCGTGCGTAGATATCGCTGGCAATGTACCCCAAAGGATGCCCCACATGCAGCCCTGCGCCAGAAGGGTATGGAAACATATCCAGCACATAGAACTTCTCCTTGTCAGAATTGTTCTTTGCCCTGAATGTGCCGTTGTCCGCCCAATATTTTTGCCATTTGGCCTCAATTTCATTGAAATTGTAATGCATGCTGTAGATATCTTTGGATAAGCCGCAAAAATAGCCCGAATCGATGAAAGTTGAAAAGATAATGATGATTAACGCTTATCCGCATCAATTGGCCTGCCCTAACATCAAAATAGTATCTTTAAAATCTGTGAGGATGCACCAACGTACATACGGTTTTATACTTTTCCTTTTTCTATCTATTTCGCCAAACGCACTTAGGGCGCAATTGGGTTTTTGCACGGGAAACTCGGGGGACCCGATCTTTACAGAGGATTTTGGCGCGGGCACCACGGATGGCCCCGCTCTGGCGCCAGGCACCACCTTCTACAATTTTACCACGGGCACACCCTTTGATGGTTCTTACACCGTTTCCAGCACAAGCAACTATTTTAATTGGCTGAGCATACAAGATAGGACCCCGGGCGACACCAATGGTAAAATGTTCATCGTGAACGCCAGTTTTACGGCCGGCGAATTTTATCAGAGAGAGGTTGGGGGACTCTGTGAAAATACCTCGTATGAATTCTCTTCTTGGCTGGTAAACCTACAATCCCCTATGGAATGTGAGGGCAACAGCATCCCCATTAATGTACGGTTTCAGATTTGGGACGAGACGGACACCATCTTATTGGCCCAAGGGGATACCGGGAACATCCTTGCCAGGGCCGATGCCGATTGGGAGCAGTACGCCCTTGTTTTTAAAACCGAGCCCGGACAGACCTCCGTTATCCTTAAAATGCGAAACAACAGCAATGGTGGCTGCGGCAATGACCTTGCCATTGATGACATCCTCTTTAAATCCTGCGGGGATATGGTCTCCGTTACGGATACCGAAGATGAGACCGAACAGACCGTATGCGCGGACCAAGGGGCCGTTACCACGACCCTTACCGCAAACCCTGATTTTTCCATCTATACCACCCATGCCTATCAGTGGCAACAAAGCACAGATGAGGAAAATTGGGTGGATATTCCCGGCGAGGTCAATGCCACGTTGACCACCCCGCCCGTAGCACAAACAACCTATTTCAGGGCAAAAATTGCAGAGGATGTCCTTAACGTTGCCAATGACCTCTGCAATGTGGTCTCAGACGTTTTTGCTATCCAAGTATTGCCAGTGCCCAACGCGCCGTTGAGCATGGGCGACTTGACCATTTGCCAAGGCGATACCGGAACCCTCAGTACAACCGTGGAAGCTGGTTACGTGGTACGATGGTATGATGCCCCAGTGGCGGGCAATCTGCTTCTGGAAAACAGCACCACATTGGCAACAGACACCCCGGGCACCTATTATGCCGAGGCCAACGTTATGGAAATAGCCTGTGCCTCCCCCACGCGTACCCCGGTGACCCTTACCGTAACCCAACCGCCCCAGGTGACCGACGAGGACCTCCTTTTTTGTGAAAATACCACACAAACCCTTTCAGCGGGGTTGGACAATCTTTCCTATCAATGGAGCACGGGCCAGACCACGAGAGACATCACCATAGATCAAGCGGGCACCTACCAGGTACAGGTAACGGATGCCAACGGCTGCACAGCCATAAAAACGATAGTCTTGGAAGAATTGGCACAGCCAGAGATAGCACGTATCCTTTCTGATGGGTCATCCATTGTGGTACACACCGCCAATAGGGGAGATTTTGAATATTCGTTGAATGGCACCACTTATCAAAATAGTTCCGTATTTGAAACCGTGGAAGGTGGGCGGTATAGGATATACGTGCGCAATACCGCCAACTGTGATGCCGTTGTGCAGGAATTCTACCACTTGGTCATCCCTAAATTCTTTACCCCCAACGGGGATGCGGTAAATGACATTTTTCAACCGGACGGGTTGGAGATCTTCAATACCATCCGTTTTTCCATTTTTGACCGTTATGGCGCTTTGCTGAAAACCTCTTCGGAACAAACCCCTTTTTGGAATGGCACCTTTCAAGGCAGGGACATGCCCGCCACGGATTATTGGTACCATATAACCGCGGACACCCTTCAATTTAAGGGCCACTTTAGCCTTAAACGTTAAGGGATTGAAAATGTAAGTTGCATTTCACATTACTTTGCTATTTTTACGGGACTTTTAGGCATTATGGCAAACTCTTTTGAAAAGTACCAAAAACGCAAGTTGATCTCCTCCTATTTTTCAGTGGTGCTGAGCATAGCCTTGGTCCTTTTTCTTTTGGGCATATTGGGACTCCTGGTGCTCAATACCCAAAAACTGGCGGACCGCTCCAAAGAACAGATCACCATCTCCCTATTTTTGAGCGAAGATGCCAAAGAGGTGGAAGTGGACCAATTGAAGAAGACTTTGGCCATGTCTGAATATGCCAAATCTGCCACTTACGTCTCCAAGGAGGAAGCAGCAGCGGCCCACAGTGCGGAGATAGGAGAGGATTTTGTGGACTACCTGGGCTATAATCCCTTGAAAAATTCCATAGACGTACAGTTGAAAGCTGCTTTCGTAACTTCAGAAAAGGTAGCCGAAATTGCCGATACGCTCTTGGAAAAATCCTTTGTTGACGAAGTAAGTTATGACAAGGTCTTAGTGGGCATGGTGGCGAAAAGTGTTGAAAAAATCGGGTTTTGGATTCTCGTGGCCAGTGGCCTTTTTACATTTATTGCCGTACTGCTGATCAACAGTTCCATACGGCTATCCATCTATTCCAAAAGGTTCATTATAAAGACCATGCAAATGGTGGGGGCCACAAAGACCTTCATTCGCCGGCCTTTTATATGGCAGAATATAAAATTGGGCATGTTGGGCGCGCTTTTGGCCCTCATGGGCATAGGTGGTGTCATTTACTACGTAAATACCCAGTTCCAAGATCTGGGGCTGTTGGAGGAACCTTACATCATAGCGGTGCTATTGATCTCCATATTTATGTTGGGCATCCTTATATCGCTCATAAGCACGTATTTTGCCACGCAGCGTTTTTTAAATCTGAGAACTGACGAATTATATTACTAAATTTGCAGCATGAGCAAAAAGAACAAGAACGTTCAAGCGCCCAGACAGGAATTTATCTTTCAAAGGAAAAATTATCTTTTCATGTTCATTGGCGTGGCCTTTATCACCTTGGGCTTTATTTTGATGAGCGGGGGTGGCAGTGATGACCCCAATGTCTTCAATCCGGAAATATTCAACTTCAGAAGAATTCGCCTGGCCCCTACCTTGGTCCTCATAGGGCTTGGCATTGAGGTATATGCCATATTGTTGAACCCCCATAAAAAAGAGAGCTGACTTGGATACATTGGATGCCATAATTTTGGGGATTGTACAAGGGCTCACTGAATTTCTACCGGTTTCCTCAAGCGGCCATTTAGAGCTTGGCAAGGCCATTCTGGGTGATAACTCCGTGCCTGAGGAAAGCCTCCTTTTTACGGTTGTCCTCCATTTTGCCACCGCATTGAGCACCTTGGTGGTGTTTCGAAAAGATGTCTGGGAAATCATTAAGGGGCTGCTGCAGTTCAAATGGAACGAAGAAGCACAGTTTACAGCAAAAATCATCGTTTCCATGCTGCCCGCAGTTATGGTGGGCCTCTTTTTCGAGGAACAATTGGAAGCTTTTTTTGGGGGCAATGTACAGTTTGTAGGGTTTATGTTATTGATAACAGCGGCCCTGCTCTATTTTGCGGACAAGGCAAAGAATACAGGTAAAAAAGTAGGTTTTGGAAGCGCTTTCATTGTAGGGGTTTCCCAAGCCATTGCCATGTTGCCCGGCATTTCCAGAAGTGGGGCAACGATATCCACTTCCGTACTCTTGGGGGTGGACAAGACCAAAGCGGCCCGGTTCTCATTTTTAATGGTGGTGCCGTTGATATTTGGTAAGATAGCCAAAGACCTGTTGGGCGGAGAGCTCCATTTCAGTGGGGATAACAATGTGGCCCTGGGCGCTGGCTTTGTGGCTGCCTTTTTGGCGGGGTTGGCCGCTTGTACATGGATGATCAAACTTGTTAGGCAAAGTAAGCTTTCCTATTTTGCCATCTACTGTCTCATCGTAGGGCTCATAGCCGTGGGCTATGGCTTTATGACGCCTTAGCCCTACCCACACCCTAAGCAGTATAGCATGAACACCACGTTGACCAAAGAGGATTTTTTAAATGGTCAGGTACTTTTCATTGACAAACCCCTGGGCTGGTCCTCATTTCAGGCCGTAAACAAGCTAAAATGGGCCATACGAAAGAAGTTTGGTCTCAAAAAATTAAAAATAGGCCACGCTGGTACCTTAGATCCCTTGGCTACCGGGCTCCTCATCATCTGTACGGGTAAATTCACTAAAAAAATACCGGAATACCAAGGCCAGACCAAGGAATATACCGGCACGATCACCCTTGGGGCCACCACCCCGTCTTATGATATGGAAACGGAAGTGGACCAACTCTTTCCAACGGCGCACATCACCGAGGATGGCATTAAAAAAGCCACCCAGGCCCTTACTGGCGAAATAGCCCAGACGCCCCCCATTTTCTCAGCGTTGAAAAAGGATGGAAAACGGATGTACGAATACGCAAGGGCGGGAAAGGAAATAGAACTGAAAAAGAGAAACGTAACGATTTTTGAATTTGAGATAACGGCCATTTCACTGCCCGAAGTCCATTTTAGGATCTGTTGTAGCAAAGGGACCTACATCCGATCCATAGCCCATGATTTTGGCCATCAATTGGGTAGTGGAGGGTACCTGAGTGCGCTTAGAAGAACCAAGATAGGGGATTTCAACGTAGATATAGCCCAAGACCCTGGGGCCTTTGCAGACCACATACTTCTTGGGCAAGCCTAAGGGCAACGCATATGGGCCGGTGAAGGCGGCACGATTAAAATAAAAATGCAAAAAACAGGTTATAGTACCATGAATTTGAACAGAAGCCAATTAGCATTTCTGATCACCCTTTTCACAATGGGAATCATGGTATTGACGCTCTATAACGTACATCTGGGAGCACAGACTGAAAATGCCGATGATTATGTAGTGGAAATGGCCTTGGATGAAACCTTGCAGGAAATTCTGGATGAAGAGGAAAAGCTCAAAGAAGAAGCGCAGCAAGCAGACCCCATCAAAAGCCACATGGCCTTTAACGAAACCGCAAAACCCAGTCTTGGCAATCCAGAACCCTTAAAGACCTTGGAGGAAATTTTGGAAGAAAAAGCCCAAATGGACGACGGAGCGGCCACTACAGATGACCTTTCTGATTCTGAGTATGCCGCCAAAGTACGGGAGCTGGCCAAAAGACGAGAGGAAAAAAAAGAGCTTCTAGGGGAAAAGGATGCCAAAAAACAGGAATACACCAATAACTTGGCCAAGCGCAGAACATCAGTTTCCTTTTCTTTGATAGATCGTACCCATTATAAATTGCCCCCTCCCATCTATACTTGTATTGAAGGGGGAAAGGTCGTCATTAACATAGAGGTAGATCGGTACGGTAATGTTATTGAGGCCGACTTCAACGCCAAGAGCTCTGGTACAGCCAATGGCTGCCTCGTGGACAATGCCATTGCCTACGCTTTAAAATCCAAATTCAACCCTTCTGAAAAACCTATTCAGAAAGGTAGTATTACGTACTTATTCCAAGAAAAGTAATTGTACCAGTTCTTTCATGGTGCTTTTCCCCTTATCCTTATTGTACCACGCCTGTAGTTCTTCCCTAAAGCTTGCGGTTAGACTGCCATGGGCGGCTTTATAATCTTCCACCATTCTCGTGGCAGGTTCCGGCCTTGGCCCCCAAGTATTCAAAACTCGTAGGGTTTCTGGTTCCAATTGAAGGAGCTTGGGGATGGACATGGCGCCCTTGGTAAGGAAATGCCCTATAAGACCAAGATGTTCATCCCGTAAAGCCACACGCAAGGAAATATTGGGGCTGGCCTGTGCCACCTTATTCATTACGGGCAGGGCCGGAGCGGCATCCCCGCACCAACTTTCCGTGAGTACCAACCAAAGCATTGGTTTTTGCAATGCACGTATCTCGGCCTCAAGGCCATCTGAAATACTCAAGGTTTTTTCCCAGCGCTTCATGCGTCTGGCATTGAGCCGGGTATAGGTGCTATAGTCCTCAGACGTGTTTGGACCTGTGGTCTTACCTTCAAGGGCCAATGCCATGACCATTTTATAATAGTCCTCATAGGATTGGGAAGCCTTGAGAGCGTTGTTCAAGTGTATTTTCATTTGGGTATGCAAGGTTCAAATTTTTAGGGTTCCGTACTTTAGTTGAGATCCGGTACGGAACCTTACAAGAAGGTGATACTGCAATAGCGCTGGCAATAATAGATAAGGCCCACCTCTCATTTCTGAAAAGATGGGCCCATCCCGACTAACCAAACTTTACTTCTTATTACATGCCTTTATAGGGGTTGAAATCTTCTGGCAAATAGACAGTGGTGTCAAAGTCCAATTCCACATCCTCTTCCACATCATAAACAACAATATCCTTTACGGGGAGAACCATACCTTCGTAGGGGTTAAAATCTTCTGGCAGATAAAGGTAAGGGTCAAAACCCAGGTCAATTTCCTCTTCTACCTCCAAGCGGGACAATTCCTCGTGCAAAACAAGTTCCGGTGCATTATTGTCCGTAGCCTCCCCTAATTTGGGCTGATTGGTAACCACGTTGCTTTCAGATGCTGTGGCCATTGTAAATACACTCAACATCATTCCGCTTAAAAATATTCGCTTTTTCATATGTACCATTTTAGTAATCATGGTGCAAAGATATCCATAATTCGAATATTCAAACGTTTTGCTGTGTTAATTGAGTGTTAAACTTTTTATTATAATAGTTTTACTATTATTCTATGCTTCTTTTCTTGATCATCCCCCCCCGGGTATCGTTGATCTTACTCATCACCACAAAGGCCTTTGGGTCTATTTTTGAAATTTCAATGTTCAATTTTCTGATCTCCAACCTGGTAATCACCGTAAACAGAACATCGTATTCATTATGGCTACCTTGGCGGCCATACCCGCCCTTTGCAGGATAGATCGTAACGCCCCTGCCCAGAACATTGATGATCATATCCCTCAATTCTTCACTGGAATCTGATATGATGGTCACCCCAGTGTACTCCTCAATTCCTTCTATGACAAAGTCCAGGGTTCTGGAAGCGGCCAGATAGGTGAGCATGGAGTACAATGCCGCCTCTACGGAGAGTAAATAGGCCGCTGCCGAGAAGACGATGATATTGATTAGGATGATGATGTCCCCAATGGTCGTTCCCATTTTCCGACTTAGGTAGATCGCCAGAATCTCCGTGCCATCCAATACACCACCTCCACGTACGGAAAGCCCAATACCAGCACCCAAGAAGAACCCACCAAAAACGGCCACTAAAAGTTTGTCTTGTGTCACCTCTGGGAATGAAACCGTGGCCAATATCAATGCCAGTCCAATAATGGCCAATGTGGTCTTAATGGCGAATTGTTTGCCTATGACCTTATAGCCCAACACTACAAAGGGTATGTTCACCAATAGAATTAAAATGTACAAGGGCCATTCAAAGGCCTCTGCCAAAAGCAGCGAAATTCCGGTGGCGCCACCGTCTATGAACTGGTTAGGCAACAAAAAGCTCTCCAGGCCAAAGGCCGCTGAGAAGACACCCGCCACTAAAAAGAAAGTGTCCTTGAAAACAAGACCAATATCCCCTTTGGTACGCTGTGGCAATCTATTTCCCATTTTTAAAGATTCTCTGGATTTACGGCCAGACTATTAAACAATTTGGCCTTTGCACTAAAGAATTTGTTCTCCACCATATTGCGTTTCAGCACGGCATCTATAAGCTTGCTCTCCCTAGAGTTGATCAAAAAGAGGGAGCTTTCCCCAAAACTGAATTTCCGTTCCTCAGCCATGAGCAAGGCTTGGTAGTTGTCCACGATATCCTCAATGAGCCTGTTTTGGGTTTCAAAGGATTCCAGCTCATTATAGATGGCCAATATCTTGTTCTGTATTTCTATCTGCGCATTATCAAACTCAAACTCGGCATCACGCAATTTTATATTGGCCAATCTCAGGTCTCCCCGCTCTTTTCTCAAGAACAGGGGCATTTCAAACCTTAGACCGCCCTTGTACTGGTCCGTTATGAACGAATTGGCCAGTTCTGGCGTTTCCGTGAGAAAATTATATTCCAGGTCTATGGTAGGCAACAGCTTGTTGGTCTTTAGCCTCCGGTCCACTCTTAGACCATCTATTTTATAGCCTAATGAGCGCAATTTGGGATGGTTTTCCAAATCAAACCGATCCAGCGGAAGCCCTTGTATCTCAAAAGCACGGTCAATTTCGGTATCCAGCCCCAGGTCAGGTCTCACATTGGGCTGGAGTTCCACGGGTATGTTGTCTCCCAGCCACAAAAAACTGCTGAGCTCCAACGTTCTATTGCGAAGCGTTACTTTGGCTTGTTCCAGCTCCAGCGCCCTGTTCTGTACGGCAATTTTGGCCTCTACCGTATCTATGGCGGCGATATCCCCGGCCAGTGCACTGCTTCGTATGCCCCTAAAACGAATTTGGGCATTGTTCAGGAAATTGGCAAAAACCTCTCTGTTCCTGTAAGCTTGCAACCAATCAAAATAAGCCAAAGAGGCATCAAACAGGATCTGGTTCACCAGAAGGTCACGGTCGGCCTCGGATTGCTCCCTGAAGAACTTGGCCTGTTTCAGTGTGGCCATGCGCTCATTGATCCAAGACCCGCGCCCCAAGGATAGGGTAACCCCGGCACTGTACAGCCCATCTTCTGGCACTGCCTCCTCTGGATTGATGAAGGCCCCTTCATTCTGTTCAAAATTACCTTTGAGCTCTATGCCGTACCAAGTGGGTATTTTAAAGGTAGCGTTCAAGCGGTCAAAATATTCGGTGCCCTTGAACTCCTTGCGCTCATAATCCACATTCAGTTTGGGATCAAAACCACCCCGTGCCTTTAAGAGATTGGCCTGCCCCATATCCAAGGCCAACTCTGCCTGTTTGGCTATGGGATGAAAGCTCTTGACATACCCCAAATATTCAGGGAACCCCAAGATAAGGCTATCCTGGACCTGCGCATGGGAAAAAGCCCCTGCCAAGAGAAATACGTACACCATGAATCTGCCCATGCTTATTTTTTTACCGTTTCCGACTTTCCACCTTGTGGCTGATAATAGTTGGGGGGGAAACCGTTCAACTGCCTCCAGAGTTCAAACCAGATGGGCACGTCTTCCAAAAGGGCAATGGTATTTGCCCCAGAGCCCACCCTAAGGTCTTTTGGCCAAGGATGATCTTCCGGATCGGGCGCTATCAAAACCCTATACTTACCATTGTCACTGATAAAGGTCTCAATGGCAACGACCTTGCCCCCATAAGTACCGTAGGATACATTGGGCCAACCGCTGAAAATGATCACGGGCCAACCATCAAACTGGATACGGACGCTCTCACCCAAATGAATCAATGGCAGGTCTATGGGCGCCACAAAGGTTTCCACGGCCATATCATAATTAGCGGGCATGATGCCCACCAGTCTGTCCCCTTCTTTGAACGTCTCCCCAATGCCCCCTTGTATGGCGCGGTTAATATACCCGCTCTGGGGTGCACGTATGTAGTACATGTCGTTCCTCATGGAGTAATTGGTGAATTCATTCTCCAGCTTGGTCACTTGCGCCTCAGAATCAAATTGATTGGACTGTGCGGTGAACATATCACTCCTGGCCTTTGAGATCTTATCACTGTATTCTGCCTTTATACGGTTGATCTCCACTTGGGCATTGATGACCTCATTGGCTGCCGCCAATAATTTGTTCTCTTGAGAGATGAGTTTTGCCTGGGTCTCTTGGAGCTTCAGTCGTTTTTCCTCCACATCGGTCACTGCTTTAAGGCCTTCGCTCTCTAATTGGGTGGTACGATCAAACTGTCTTTGTGCGATCAATATGTTAGTCTTGGCCGCTTCTAGATCTATACTGTCACTCTGCACCTTAAGCCTAGCCTGCAAGAGTTTGTTCCTGGCCTGTTCCAATTTAAGTTCCCTTTCATTGGCAAGGGCGCCCACTTGGGTGTTCAATGCCTTTACCTTTTCTTGGTAGGAGACAACGGACATCTCCTTGGCCTTGATCTGCTGGCCGGTACGCTCCACCAAATTGGGGTCAAAATATTCGTTCTTTATTTCAGAAATGAACAATATGGTGTCCCCTTGCTGTACAAAGTCACCCTCGCGCACGAACCATTTCTCAATACGCCCCGGAATGGGCGACTGTATGGTCTGGGGGCGCTGGTCTGGGGTGAGCGTGGTCAAAAACCCCGTACCGGAGACGTTCTGCGTCCATGGAAGAAACAGAATAATGATGAGAATGATGGCAAAGGTGATCAAAAAGCGATTGAAATGTTTGAAATGCCTTTTATGGGACACCCGTTGATACGCTTTAAAACCCGATAAGTCCACATTTCTTTTGAGGCTCGTCTTAGAGATATTCAACATAAGGCTACGTGTTACTTTTGATTTTTCCGTTTTCAAGGGTGATCACACGACCACACTTATCAATCCAATTCTTATCATCACTCACCACAATCAGGCTCCAAGGCTGGGAGGCATCTGTCAAGATATCCATGATGCGCACGGCCTCGTCCTCATCAAACTGGTCCAAGGGATCGCGAAGCACTAACAATTTGGGTCGTTTAATGAGGCTTCTGGCCAAGACGATCTTTTTGGCGAAGGTATAGGACATTTGTTTACCTTCCGGATAAATTATGGTGTCAAGGCCTTCCGGCATATCCTTTATCTCCCTGTCCAGACCGGTGATCTCCAAGACCCAAAGTATATCCTCCTTTTTAATGGAAGTATCCCCAAAGGTGATGTTCTGAATGAGCGTACCCTCAAACGGGGTCTCCAACTTAAGGGATTGCCCCACTTTAGATCTATAATGGTTCAGATTCTCTGATTTAAGACGGACTCCGTTTACATTGATGTTACCGGCACTAGGATCAATAAGGCCAGCGATCAAATGCAGTAAAGTTGACTTTCCCGATCCATTTGAGCCCCGCAACAAAATCCTGTCACTGCCCTTTATGGTCATAGAGAGGCCGTCTATGATATTTTTGGGCCGGTCTGGCACACTATAGTAAAGGTCGTCCAGATCAAGCTGAAAATCGCTCTTATCAAAAAGTTCAAGGTCCGTTTGTGAGGGCTCCAAGTCCTTGTCCACCACCTGGCCCAATTTTTCCAGGGCCGTGAGGACATCATAGAAAGATTCCAAGCTTACGATAAGTTTTTCCACCGAGGCAACCACCAAAAGGATAATGATCTCAGCCGCAACGAACTGGCCAATGTTCATTTCTTGGTTGAGCACCAAGAGCCCCCCTATGACCAATAGACCACCGGTGACCAGTACTTTGAACACGATCATTTGCACAAACTGCAGCACCAAGATCTTAAAGTGGTTTTCCCTGGCCTCAAGGTAACCACTTACCAAATAATCATTTTTGTTCAAGGCATGGCTTGTTCTACCAGACAGCTTAAAACTGATCAATGACCGGGCCACCTCCTGTATCCAATGGGCTACCTTATATTTTTGTTTGGACTCCATTAAACTGGTCTCCAAGCCCCTTGTTATGGTATATTTGAAGACCACGTATATCAGTGCGATCAACAGGACGCCGTATACAATGAAAAAAGGATGGTAAAGGGACAAGAGCAACAGCCCAAAGATGATCTGCAACAGGGCTGTTGGCACATCTATCAGTAATTTGGAGATGCCCTTTTGAATGTTGAGTGTATCAAAAAAACGGTTGGCCAGTTCCGGTGGGTAAAAGTTGCGCAGTTCAGACATCTTTATTTTTGGAAACCTATAGGCAAATTCAAAAGAACTACGGGTGAATATCTTCTGTTGCACATTTTCAATGATCCTTATCTGCATTAACTGCAAAACCCCAACAAAGGCCACCCCCAAAGTGACCACGATTACCAAAATGATCCATGAGGTACTCACTTGGGCGCCTTGAATCAAATTAATGATCGCTTGTATTCCAAGAGGCAGGGACAAACTGACCAACCCAGCGAAAACAGCATAATAAAAAACTTGGCGAACGTCCTTTTTATCTAGCTTTAGCAGGTTTATGAGTCGCTGCCAAGCGGTTATGATATTCTTACTCATCAACAGAAATGTTTAAGGCATTAAAAACAACGTGTACAAAATAGTCCGTTGGCGTAACTTCTTCAGAACAGTTCGTTAAGGTGGCAAAATGCTCCTTCAGAAAATACTGGTGCAACGACCCCTCCAATACGGTGCTGGCCAGGCTTGTGGGATAAAGGTAGCCCGGATCTACTTCTTGGATCATTTTACTGATGCGCTGTACCAAACGTTTATAGATGACAAAGTAGCCCTCTTTGTTCTCCACATCCACTTCTTTGGTCAAGTAGGACTTTGAGTATTCATTGATCACTATTTTGTTCAAGAAGATTTCATTGATATGGGAGAAGGAAGAATCCTCCTTTGTCTCCCGGGTAACGATTTCAATGGCCCTATGCAACTTTTGCTGGGAACTGGCTATGTTGTTCGTGGCGAAGACCAATTGATACTCTAACCAGCCCCAGTACCATGAGGCCAAATAGAGCAACAACTTATGCTTGTTTTCAAAATACCTATAAATGGAACTTTCATTGGATCCAATTTTAGTTCCCAATTTTTTGAAGGTGAAGGTTTCAAAGCCCATTTCATTGATCATAATGATGCTCTCCTTTATTATCCGTTTCCCCAGATCGGACGACTCCGGGTCCTTCACATAAATTTTTTCATTGATGATAATCTTAACAGATTGAAATAACTCCTCCATGACCTATTTTTAAAATGAACAGAGCAAATATAATAGTATTACACGCAGCGTATAATAGTTTAACTTACTTTTAACGATAGCGATTCTTTTTTTTATCTATTTCTTATTATTTTAGCGTTTACCTTAGAATCTTTCATTCAAATGAAATTATTGTTACCATATCTTTTGTTCTTTGTTGTTGTGCAAGCGACAGCACAGGAAATGTCGTTGTTGCGTTTGCACGCGGCTCAGCCTTGGGAACCTTTTCATGAAGATGTGAAACAAGACCTAAGAAGCAAAAACGACAAGGTTATCGCAGTAATGGGTGGTCTCAACGATTGGGACGGCGCCAATAATTATTTTAATTTTTTTGGCGCAAAGGTCATCATAGAAAAAATGGATAAAACCTCATATGGCAGCACCACCTTGGTCCTTAGACGTGAGGATGGACAGAATTTTTATGGTTTATATCCCATTATGAATGCCGAGGTCATTCCCATGGGTAGTAAAGAATTTAAATTGTACAATCCATAAAGCAAGAACACTTCATAAGTATTTTAAGGACGGTTCCAATACCGTCTTTGTTTGATACTATGATAATAGCAGATTCCAATTTGTTCTCCAATACGGCCCGCACCACCTTCATACGCTAGTGAATGGTCTGCGGGCCGTTTTATTGTTCCATATGATACTACTTCATGTTATTGCGGAAAGTAAAAAAGATGCTGAATTCCTGGTACGTTTTCTCATCAAGGAAAAATTTCTGTTCTCCGGCCATATCCACCCAATTACGGAATATGAATCCTCAAGTGGCATGCCACAGCCCAAATGGGAGCTAACCGGCAGAACTAAGGCACTCCTCTTCCAGAACATAAAACAGGCCTTACAGTCAAATGACATTGGTAAGCACCTTCCCATTTATGCCACACCCATTGTGTATTTGGATGAAGACCAAAGTGAAATCATAAGAAATCATACCCTTAAAACGTAAAAGTAACTCAATACCTCTGGATCCAATTGAAGCTTTGCTCAATGATGCGCTCCTTGTGTTCATTCAGATAATTCAAAAAAGCTTCAGCAGCTGGGGATAATTTTTTGGAGCGAAGCCATACCAAGTTCCACGTAGTGCTCAAGGGCAGTCCCTTGACCGGAACAATTTTCAGATCCTTGCTCTTTAATTCGTTCTTAATTCCGATCAAAGGCATAATGGAATAGCCCAGTCCCGCTACAACTGCTTGTTTTACGGCTTCATTGGAGGTCAATTCCATCTTTTTAATGGCGTGGAACTTGTTTTTTGCAATGAACTCTTCCATGGCCTTTCTGGTGGCAGACCCGGGTTCCCTGAAAATGAGCGGGTGCCTTTCAAACAGTTCCCGTTTGGTATGTAGGTTTAGTGTGACTTCTTTTCCGCCAACAAAAAACAATTTATTTTCCAATAAGGGTACGGCATTGATCTTTAAATTGTGGGGGACTACGGAGACAAGGGCAAAATCGATTTCATTGCGCTCCAAGGCCCTAAGTACTTTCAACTTATTGGTAACGTCCATAATAAGTTCCAAACCTTCATTTTTCCGCATAAAGTCGGTTAGAAAAAAAGGCATTACATACTTGCCCGTAGAGACCACTGAAAGTTTTAAACGCCCGGAAAGGTTTCCTTGAAAAGCCAAGGTCTTGTAATTGATGGCGTACACCTCATTGATGATCTTTTCCGCAGCTGCGGCGATCTCCTTGCCAAAATCCGTTACATAGAGCTTTCTCCCCACCACCTCCGTTAGGGGAATGGGAAACTGATCTTGAAAATTCTTTAATTGAATGGATACGGCAGGTTGCGATAAGAACAGTTCCTCCGCCGCCAGCGTAATGCTCTCTTTTTGAGAGACCTTTAAGAACACTTGGAGCTGGTGCAACGTATAGTTCATTACTATTTTTTATGTTTCCCATAATAAATATAAATAAAAATTTATGAGCAAGGATGTACAACTTTACAAGGGCTGGCTCTATTGAATGGGATCTTATGGTAAAAGCTGCCACCATTGGGAAATTGAAAAATCAAGGATACGATAGCGTTCCCCTTGGCAGATAGGCGCCAATAATGGGATAAACCCTACCTTAGCGATTCCATATGATGCCTTTTGCGCAGTATTCATTAATTGGAATATGTGGCCGTGCTGGCTTTTATGTGCCCAAAAGATCATGGATATTTGCACCGGACCATACCCGTACCAACTAAGACCCTATGGATTTACACTTACTCATTGATAACCTCAGCAACCCCGCCCTCTTGTTCTTTTTTTTAGGGATTTTGGCAGTACAGCTTAAAAGTGACCTTGAAATACCGCAAAACTCCTCAAAATTCATCTCCCTTTACCTCATGTTCTCCATTGGCTTTAAAGGTGGCCTGGAGCTTTCCCACAGCAATTTGGATATGGACATATTTTGGTCTTTGCTCTTTGGTGTATTCTTGGCACTCTTTGTGCCCATTTACAGTTATTTCATTTTGCGGAGAAAATTCAGTGTGGCCAATTCTGGCGCCATAGCCGCGGCCTATGGCTCCGTAAGTGCCGTGACCTTTGTGACCGCAGTGGCCTTTTTGGAAATGGAACAGATAGATTTTGGTGGGCACATGGTAGCCGTTATGGCCCTTATGGAGGCCCCCTCCATCATTATTGGCGTGCTTTTAATGTCCTATTTCCAAAAAGACAAGAAAAACAAGATCAACCTTGGTGGGGTCGTACGGCATTCCCTGACCAATGGTAGCGTGCTCCTTATTCTAGGGAGCCTTGTCATTGGCTTCTTGGCCAGTGACCAACAGGCCAGGGGAATTGAGCCCTTTACCACGGATATTTTTAAAGGGTTCTTGGCCGTTTTCCTTTTGGACATGGGCATCACCAGCGGTAAAAAACTTGCTGATTTCATGAAGAAAGGATGGTTTGCCTTTTTGTTTGCCATCGTAATACCCCTAATCAATGGATGCACCGTAGCCGTAGTGAGCGGTATGTTCATTGAAGGAACGGGAAACCGCTTCCTCTTTGCCATTCTTGCGGCAAGCGCGTCTTATATTGCCGTACCGGCCGCCATGCGCTTGGCCGCACCCAAGGCCAACCCTAGTCTGTACCTCCCCATGGCACTGGCCATAACCTTTCCCTTCAATATTACCCTGGGCATGCCCCTCTATCTTTTTTTGGTACAAAATTAACAGTACCTTGATGGTGGCGTAGCTAGAACGATATTATGGAAAAACGACGATGCGGGTGGTGCCTGTCCAGCCCTCTCTACATGGAATATCACGACAATGAATGGGGTGTGCCCGTAAAGGATGATCACACCTTATTTGAATTCTTGATCTTGGAAAGCTTTCAGGCGGGTCTCAGTTGGATCACCGTTCTAAGAAAAAGGGGCAATTTCAGAAAAGCGTTTGATGATTTTGACCCTGCTAAAATAGCGGAATATCAAGATGATAAGATCCAAGCGCTCCTCCAAGATTCAGGCATCATCAAGAACAGGCTCAAAATCAAGGCCGCCGTAACCAACGCCAGGGCCTTTTTGTCCATACAGCAAACCTTTGGCTCTTTCAGTGCGTATGTATGGTCCTTCGTAGGCCATGAGCCCATTCAGCACCATTATGTAAACTATAAGGACGCCCCTGCCCATACGACGGTTTCGGGCATTCTGTGCAAGGACCTAAAAAAAAGAGGCTTCAAATTTATGGGTCCCACGGTGGTATATGCCTTCATGCAGGCCGTTGGCATGGTCAATGACCATGAGACGGGTTGCTATAGGCATACTGAATTACAAAATGCCTAATTTTGCACCTATGAAGAACTTGGGCTTTATACTGGTGCTGTTTCTATTGATCGCCCCCTTGGGCATGGCCCAAAATAAATATGAACGGGAATTCCGTATACGTAAATCACAGTTTCCCGCTAAGGCATACGATCTGATCCAGGACAAAATCAGCGATGCCAAACGGCTGCGATACTATAAGGAAATAGATAGTACCAAGATAAGTTTTGAGGCCAAATTCAAAAAGGACCGGCTTTGGTACAGTGTAGAATTTGATGAGCAGGGCGCCTTGGAGGATATTGAGATCTTGATCAAGCCTGTGGACATCCCTGCAGACGTCCTTGCTGAAATACAACGCTATCTAGACCGGGAATATACCAAATATAAAATAAAACGGTTGCAGCAGCAATACCGTGCCACACCCCAGGTACCTGTTGACAAAACGATCAAAGATGCTTTTCAAAACCTTATGTTGCCCTCTCTTAATTATGAGCTCATCGTGGCTGGTAAACAAGATCGCTCCTATTTGCAATTTGAAATTCTCTTTGATGCCCAGGGCAATTTTTTGAACAAACGGCAATCCCTGCCTCCCAATTATGACCATGTCCTTTACTAGGCTGTCCCAGCTTTTTTCATGGCCCTTGTTCCTCATGGGCCATTTGACCCTTGCTCAAGAAAACCTTACCGGGTACTGGCAGCCCCAAGTGGCCTTTAATTATGATGTGGCCACCAATTATTCGCACAACTTTTCTTTGGCGAAACGTACTTATATTTTTTTGGAAGAGACATCCACCTTTGAGGTTAGGCAGTTGGATCTTGCCCATTTTTCGAACCTTAAGATCGCGGGCAACCAAAGTGTGGGCCTCGGGATACAATACCGCTTCCGCAACCTTTTTGAAAAAGATGCCCTTAATGAACTTAGGATCACCCAACAATACAATATGACCCACACGTCTGGCAAGCTGCGCTTTGGCCACCGTCTAAGATCAGAGCAGCGCATTACGGCACCGATCACGTTACATCGTTTCCGGTACCGTTTTGCCTTGGATATGCCCTTGCAGGGCGAGGAGTTGAACGTGGGCGAGACTTATTTAGTGGCCACCACAGAGAGCCTCTTGAGTGCCGCTAGGGGCAACACCCCGGAATATGACCAACGTGTCACCCTCTTTTACGGATGGCTCTTGGACAAAGGGGCAAAACTACAACTGGGCACAGAGTTCCGATCAGAGAACTATACGCAAGACACGGGCTATGTGTTTTTTTTACTGACCAATCTGGTCTTTTCCCTTTAACAGTTCCATGAACCGTTTTCTCGGTACTTCCACCGCCCCAAGACTTGCCAAATGTTGGGTGTGCAATTGACAATCCACGCACACATAATCCTTGGACCTCAAATCCTCGGCCAAGGAAATAAAGGCAAATTTAGAGGCATTGGACCTAAGGCTGAACATACTCTCCCCGCAAAAAACATGGCCCAGGTCCACACCATAGAGCCCCCCAACCAATACATTGTTCTCAAAGACCTCGTAACTTTTTGCGTAACCTTGTTGGTGAAGGCGCTCATAGGCCATCTGCATCTCATGGGTGATCCAAGTACCTTCTTGGCCCTTGCGCTCTATATGGGCGCATTGGGCAATGACCTCACTAAAGGAGGTGTTCTTTCTAAGTTCAAACTGTTCTGATGCAATGACCTTCCGCATGCTCTTGGAGACCTTTACTTCTTTGGGGAAAAGGACCATGCGAGGGTCTGGGCTCCACCATAGGATCAATGAGTTTTCATTGAACCAAGGGAAAATACCGTTCTTGTAGGCCAATAGCAAGCGCTCACTACTAAGGTCCCCGCCTACGGCCAAAAGGCCGTCTGGGTTGGCGCTTTCCACTGGGGGAAACACCAAGCGGTCCGTTAGAAAATGAATGCTGCTCTGATTGTTCTTCCTTTTCAAATTAATTTTTAAATTAAAATAAGAAAAACGCTACACCCTTAAAAATTTGTTGAAGATTTGGATATAAAAAACCCCCATTCCTAAAATGGGGGTTCACATCATGTCATCGCGGCAATGCCAGTACTGTTAAAAGGGTAGGTCGTCATGATCTTCCTCGTTAAGGTCGTCTGCCGGCTCAAAGGCCTCCATAGGCGGCACGGGGGGCATTCCCTCGGGTTGGGAAGCCTGCAGATTTTCTATGCGCCAACCCTGTATGGAGTTGAAGTATTTCACCTCACCCTGGGGGTTGGTCCACTCCCGTCCCCTAAGGTTTATACTTATCTTTACATCCTGTCCTACGTTGTGATTGTTCAACAAATCACATTTATCCTGCACAAACTCCACCATTAAGTGCTGTGGATACTGCTCATCTGTGGTGATCACCACTTCCCGTTTTCTAAAACCATTGTTGCCGAACGTTTTGGTTTCCCCAAGCATTTTGATTTTTCCTTCAATTTCCATGTTATATCTGATTTGTTCCCTAAAACTCTTAGTTTTCAAAAGTACACAAAATGATGGGTTCTAAAAACTTTGAATTACGGCTTCGCACAACAATTAAGTACATTTTGGGTTATCTTTAGTAGTGATAAACAAGTTGAATGCAGTTCAATCCAAAAAACAAGATCACCAATATTTTCTTATTGGTAAGCTCTTTTATCTTGGTAAGCCTGATCCTCTGGAACACCAATAGCTTTTTTAAGACCTTTAAGGAAGAAGAGCGTCTAAAAATGGAGATTTGGGCCACGGCCCAATCAGAGTTCCTACAGTCTGCGGAAGACGTGGACTTGGGCAGTTTGCACCTCAAGGTATTCCAGAACAATACCTCCACTCCCATGATCTTGATCAATAAGGATGGCTCTATACGGGTTAACAATATCCCCAAGGAACTGGCGTCAGATTCGCTCTACATACAAAAGAAGCTTCAGCTCTTTGAACGGGAGAACACGCCCATTTCAGTAGATCAACAGGGAGAGCATTTGGCCACCCTGTACTACGGTAATTCTGAAGTGCTGAACAAATTGAAGTACTATCCCATTGCGCTGCTGTTGATCATCTTTTTGTTCGGGGCGGTCATTTATTTTCTGTTTAAGACGAACAAGGCCTCTGAGCAGAACAAATTGTGGGCCGGCATGGCCAAAGAAACCGCCCACCAGATCGGTACGCCACTATCTTCTTTGTTGGGTTGGAACGAGCTCTTGAAGCAGGAGGACATCAACCCTGATATCACTGTGGAAATTGAAAAGGATATTGCGCGTTTGCAGACCATTACCGAAAGGTTTTCAAAAATTGGATCTCTCCCCAAACTGGATGCCCATGATATTGTGAAAGAGACCCGAGACGCCTTTGCCTACCTCAAAAAAAGGAGTTCCAAACTGATCCATTTCTCTTTTACCAGCAAAGATCAGCACATTCCGGTGCTATTGAACCCATCCCTTTACAATTGGACGATAGAGAATCTCGTCAAAAATGGCATAGATGCCATGAAGGGAAAGGGCAGCATTGCCATTGAGATCGTGCCCGATGGGAAATACGTCAATATTCTTATTGCGGATACGGGCCACGGCATTCCCAAAAGTAATTACAGTACGATTTTCAATCCTGGGGTCACTTCCAAAAAAAGGGGTTGGGGGCTTGGACTTTCATTGGTAAAACGTATCATAGAGGAATACCATCAAGGAAAGATAAAAGTACTTTCCTCTGGCAAGGAGGGTACCATTATGCAAATATCCTTAAAAGTAGCTCCGCTGGCGGGAGTTCTTGAGGACACTAAGAACCGCTCATTGTTCAAGGCTGACAAAAGCCCCCCTTTATAATGGATAAGGGCAGACGGCAAAGCATGGGCATGTAGATCAAAGCGTAAATCAAAAGCCATGGCAAAGGAAAAAATGGTGCCGATCAAAGAGGCACAACTCACCAACAATTGCCCTGAATGTTATCATCAGGACCTGAAGCTCACGTTTTACCAAAAACATACCTATGGGGTCTTTTTCCATAGGACCACGAAAGAGGTCATTCACCAGATCGTGTGTAAAAAATGCAATTCCATGATCTATCCCGTAAAATGGACCGATGATATTGAGCGCCTGTTCACCTATTATGAAAAAACGGTGGTTCCGGAAAAGAAGTCCAGAAAACCCACCTTACTGTTCTACGCCCTGTTCTTGGTCTTGATCGTCATTGTGGCTGTTGGGGTGTACTTTTCTTTAGGGGGCACCATTACATATTAGCCCTTATCTTGGCAGCCATTTCCTTGAACTCTTGCTCGGAGCACTGCACTTTGTGTTGAAACGTGGCATTGGCCATACTGTTCAAAGGAATGAGGTGCACGTGCACGTGGGGCACTTCCAAACCTATGACCGTGAGGCCCACACGTTTGCATTCCACACTTTTTTCAATGGCGCGGCCCACTTTTCTAGAAAAGGCCATAAGCCCCAAATAGGTGTCCTCATCCAGGTCCATGAGCTTGTCCACCTCCTTTTTGGGAATGCACAGGGTATGTCCGGGCGCATTGGGATTAATGTCCAAAAACGCATAGAAGTATTCCTCTTCCGCTATTTTATAGGAAGGGATTTCCCCATTGATGATCTTGGTGAATATACTGGCCATGGAAATTGGTTTAAAAAAAATCCCGCACCTTTGGGTGCAGGATTAAAGATAAAGAATATCATTGTTATTGCCGTGTAATCTCCAAGATATCAAACTTAAGAACCCCGTTGGGCACTTGAATCTCCGCCACATCACCCACACTTTTGCCCAAGAGGCCTTTTCCAATGGGCGAACTAACGGAAATCTTGCCGGCCTTAAGATCTGCCTCACTCTCCGCCACCAACTTATACTTCATTTCCATACCGTTGTTCTGGTTCTTCAATTTCACGGTAGAGAGCACCAGCACTTTGGTCGTATCCAACTGGGACTCATCTATTAAACGGGCGTTGGCCAGGGTGGCCTCCATTTTGGAGATTTTCATCTCCAACAACCCTTGTGCTTCCTTGGCCGCATCATACTCGGCATTTTCGGAAAGATCGCCCTTGTCCCTAGCTTCGGCAATGGCTTGTGAGGCTTTGGGCCTTTCCACGTCCCTGAGGTAATTGAGCTCATCCTTCAATTTTTTCAGCCCCTCTGCGGTATAATAAGATACGTTACTCATAATGATCTCGTTTACTAAATAAGAAAATCCTCTATAACAGCCCGTATCACAGGGTTTTTTAGAGAGGATTTAACGCAAATATACATAATTTTTGTGCAATTTTGTTGAAGATTTCTTAAAACAAAACGTATTGATGAAGCACCTTCCCAAGCTATTCCTATTGCTGTTTTTATGCGCTTGCGAAACGGATAGAACCAATAGAAATCCGTATCTACAGGAGATTGGGTTCCGGTTTGACATCAACCTTAATCTACCCTTGTACAGCCCTTTGACCAATACGGGAAGTGCGGTCCCTATAGATAATCCCGGCGTGGGCACCCGAGGTGTTTTTGTGATCAATACGGGATTCAACCAATTCCGGGCCTTTGAGGCCAGTTGTCCCAACCACGAGCCCAATTCCTGTTCTACCATGGAGCTGAGCGGGCAAGTGGTCACCTGCTCCTGTGAGGACTACCAGTACAGCCTTTTTACGGGCCAAATGCTCAACCGCCCCAATGATGGCAACCGGTATTTTGATATGTTGGAATACAGGGCCAATTACAGCGGCAATATAGTGGTCATCTCCAATTAGATCAAAGCACCCCTAAAATGCTATCCATGACCCAACTGGTGTGCAGGGCTGATTTTCCAATGGATGGATGCTGTATCCCTCCGTTAAGGTGACGGGCCATATGGGCCACATGGTATTGTTGTACGTGCTTTGGGTGTGCTATGACCAATCGTTCCGTTCCTTTTTCCGTGATCAGTTCCAAAGGAGCCTCGTCCAAGACCGAAAAACGGATCTCCCCTTTGGAGCCCAAAATAGTGACCTCATCTTTGGGAATCCCTGCCCCAAAAATCCAACTCCCCGATCCCGTTGTACCATTCTCATGTACCCAACTGCCCGTTATGGCGTCATGGGCGGTATACAGGCCCATTTGGTTCGTGGCATGGCCAGAAGCCTTGCCTATGGGCCCCAATAGAAAAGTAAACAGGTCCAATCCATGACTGGCCAAATCATCAAAATACCCCCCGGGCGCCACCTTGGCATCCGTACGCCAGTTGTAGGCACCACTTTGGTCCGTGGGGCTGATACTTCTGCTCTTTTGCCATTGAACATGGCGTACCTCTCCTATATGATCAGCTTGTAACCACTCCCTTATTTTTAAGAACCGGGGCAGGGACCTACGGTAATAGGCCACAAAAAGAGGGAGTTGCCGCTCCTCAAAGGCGGTGTGGATGGCCAAACTATCCGCGTAATTGGGGGCCATGGGCTTCTCCATACAACAGGGCTTTCCCGCTTGGGCCACCATAAGCGCATATTTTTTATGGGTATCCGGTGGGGTAGCAATGTAAACCGCATCTATTTCAGGGGCCTCAATGATTTCAGAGGCGCTGTTGGTATAAAAGGGAACCCCGTGCCTAGTTGCATAATCCTTTGCCTTTTCAAGGCTTCTCCGCATAACACCATGCAGCTCAAAACCAGCGGTCATGCTATAGGGCGGGCCACTCTTTACCTCTGTGACGGCCCCACAGCCAATAATGCCCCACCGTATGGGCCTGGTCATGGATCCTACTGTTGTTGTTTTGTCCGTTTTTGGGCTTTCATTTTCCTTTTCCATGTGAGTAGTGTCTTAGGGACTCCTAATGTAGGGATTCCCTTAAAACCCAGATGAGATCCAGTCGCCCTTTTTAAACTAAAGCAAGTCTCCCACCACAAGATTGGAATAGCCTAAACTACTGGTTTCCAATCCTTGCGCCCTTAACCAGTTTAGATAATCGGCAACACCGTTTTGTTCCAACCTTCCCCAGTTCTTATCGTCTCCATAATAGGCATTGGCGAATTCCTGACTTTTCAAAAGATCGATGTCCTTATCCGCCGGGGCAATGAAGGCCTGCAAACAATCCACGGCCAAACGGGCATCTGCCTTTACCGCCATAAAGCCACGCTTTGTGGCCCTAAGAAAGGAACGGTAGCCCTCCCGATCCAACGCAATGCGGGCTCTACTGGCCAAGAGCACAGGGGAATACCCGTAGGGAATACCGTAATCCGCCATTTTAAAAGTTCTAAGCGGTATTCCTTTGGCCTCTGCATGTACGCCCTCCCAATTCATGAAGATCCAGGTGGCATCATACTTGCCTGAGCACAGGGTCTCCCAAATGCCCAACTTTTCCGGATAGGCCCATTGTAAACTGCCGGTACCCCCGTCATTTTTCACCATTTGCGCCACAATATGGTCCTCATAACGGGCTTGGTAAGAGGCATAGGACCTATGGTCCAGATCTTTTGGGCGTTCAATGCCACTGCCTTCCAGTACGGCAATAGCGCTGACATCTTCCCTGAAAATGGCTGCCACGGCAACCGCGTCAAAAGCTTTCTGCTTGGTACGGTAGCTCAGCACACTTTCAAAAGGGCAAAGGGCCAGATCCGCTGATCCCAGTTCCACTTTTTTTGCTGGGGTTAGGGCGTAATTGTCCCTATCTGGGGTAAGGAGCTCTACCTCCAACCCCTCTTCCGCATAAAATCCCATGGTTTTGGCCACATAAAATCCGCTATGGTTGGTGTTGGCCGTCCAATCCAGGGCCAGTGTCATTTTCTTCATCTACTTCCTTTTAGTTTTTTTAAATCCGATAAACTACTGTAGCTGCGATCGGCGCTACTATGGCCCATTAAAAATTGACCGTGGCCCCCACCAAAAAATTGATGCCCGCTTGTGGGTAATACCCTGCACCTTCCACCGTGGTGACTGTTCCTGGGGTTGTAAAATCATCGTCAAACGTGAAAAAGTAGCCGTTGGTCACCAATTTGGCATCAAATACGTTGTTCACCAAACCAGAAAACACGATGCTCTTTAAAAATCCATCGCACTTCAACTCGTATTGTACATTGAAATCTGTTTGGGAATAGGCTTCCAAAATAGAGCTTTCCGCATCTATATTGCCCATATACTGCTCCCCCACATATTTGGACAACAAGACGAACTGCCAATTGGGTCTGGGCATGTAAGTGAGCATATTTCCAGCAATAATACTGGGGGAATAGGCAATGGTGGTATTGCCCAAATTTTGGAGGACCCCATCTCGCTGAAAGACAAAATCCTGATTTCTATTGGCACTGAAGGCGATGTTGGGGGTGATCTTAAACTGGTCTCCCAAGCTAATATTGGCATCCACTTCCAAGCCCAATCGGTAACTATCTCCCACATTGGCCCTTAGGGGAGCGCCAACATCGTTCAGTTGACCCGTGAGCACCAATTGGTTCTTATAATCCATGTAATAGATATTGGTGCTCACTTGCACCGCTGGGCTCACATAGCGCCAACCGAGCTCAATATCGTTTAGGCGTTCCGGTTCCGGGCTCCCATTTTCGTAATCGTTTCTATTGGGCTCCCTTTGGGCCACTGCATAGGAAAGATAGAAATTATTGTTCCTGTTCAAGTCAAAAGTAATACCCGCTTTGGGGTTGAAGAAATGGAACGTATCATCCACCAGACCGGTCTCCACCCCATTGGCGGTATAGCCCACGGTCCTATACTGCAGATCGCCATACATGGACCATTGGTTGTTGAGTGCGTAATTGGCCTTGGCATATAGGTTGAAATCGGTTTTTGTGGAGGTATCGTCATAGTACCGATCACGGTAATCCAAGGTATTGGCGAACCGTGCCCAGATGACCTCTCCAAAGTGGTCCCCCACATAGCGGTTCCAGCCCCCTCCCAGAATAACATCCAGGTTCTCTTTTTTATAATTGGCGGAGAACACGGTTCCGTAGAAATCATTGTCCAGCCAACGCCGGCGAATAAGATCCGTGGAGTTGACTTCCTCGCCATTTATACTGATGGGTGCTATGCCGTAGGTTGCAAAATCATCGTCCTCACGAAATTGTTCAAAGAAGCCCCGGCCCCGTGTGTAGTGCAAGGCGAGGTTACTGCTCCATGCTTCGGACAACTGTTCGTTCCATAACAACTGAAAATGGTCTTGTTTGTAATTGTCCACTTCATTTTCATAGAATTGCGTATTCCCATTTTCATCGGTAAAGATGCCCGAAGGATTGAAGGTACGGTCCCTGGCCAAAGTCTCAGCGTCTATGCCATACCATGCCTGGTAGGTAATCTCATGCCCACCGAACAATAGGGCCTTGATCAAGGTGTTATCATCTTTATAGGCCCCTTGCAAGAAGTAGGAGTCCAAATCGGACGAAGCCCTGTCAATATATCCATCTGAAGTGATACGGGACAACCTTCCGGAGATTTCCACATGGTCGTTCATAAGCCCTGTACTGAACTTTATATTGTTCCTTAGGGTATTGAAACTGCCCAAAGAAGACGAGACCTGGGCATAGGCCTCCTCAGAGAACCCATCGGTCAATAGGTTGAGACTGGCCCCAAAGGCCCCAGCCCCGTTGGTGGAAGTGCCCACGCCCCGTTGCAGTTGCAAGCTCTCTGTGGAAGAGGCGAAATCTGGCATGTTCACCCAAAATGTACCTTGAGACTCCGCATCGTTGTACGGTATACCGTTGATGGTAACATTGACCCGCGTGGCATCACTGCCCCGAACCCTGATGCCCGTATAGCCCACCCCGGCACCCGCGTCTGAAGTGGTGACCACAGAGGGCAGAAAATTCATGAGAATGGGGATGTCCTGGCCCAAGTTTCTAGGCTGTACATCCTCTTTTGTAAGGTTGGAAAAGGTCACCGGAATGGCATTGGTGACCCTAATGGCAGAAACAAAGACCTCGTCCAAGACGACTTTGCTGCCCTCCAGACTATCAATTTCCTTATCCTGCCCAAAAAGCCCAAGGCCCAAAAAAAAGGAAAAGGTGAGCATGCCCATGGCATACCTGGGTTTTGACCAATTATGGAACGACCTCTGTTGTTGTGTAATAGAACGGGTCCGTGCCCCGCTGCTGCGTAAGATTGAATAAAACGTTTTCATCCGTAAAAAATTTTACGAATAAAAGGGGCGATTATTCTAAGTTCATCATGATTTTTGCCCAGTTAAGGACGGTGTATTCCAATAAAAGCACCGTTTGGCGCATCCCTTGGCGGCATTACCCGCCCAGGTTCTTTGGGTATAATCTCAGCCTGTTCTGCAACAAGCACCCCTTTGAGATGGCACAAAGTTACATTGCTTAATTAAATTAAACCGCATTTTTCAATAAAAAAAGGGAGCCACTTTCGTGACTCCCTGACAACCAACCAAAAAAACCAATCCTTAAAACTCTTCCTATAAACGTAAGCGTGTTTAGAAACCTACTATTACAGCAAAGGGGAAAGCTTTGTTGAACCTAAAATGGTTGGTGCTACCTTCATAGTCAATGGTCAGTGTTTCCATAAAGGTGTTTTCTCAATTCTGTTTTCTTTACTTGATTTACCCGTTAAGTTATCTTGGCTTCCCGTTCTGTCATCCTGCATATAAGAGGCCAACAAACAGGCCGAGATGAAAAAAAGGCCCCACATCAATGTTTTTCTAAAATGCCCCACACTATTGAATTTTTTTATGTTTTTTATTTTCCATGATCATAATTCCAAACAAGGAACCGATGAACGTAACAACCGCGACTACTGTAAATAAAATTGCCAACATCCTATATCTTAATTACTCTTACACCTTTTAAGACACCACATTGTTCTTTTGGTCACTTTCAAAAACAAAAAAAGCCACTTTCGTGGCTTTTTTTCAATAGTCAATATACAATTACTTCATTTTAAACCAATTACCATGAGCATCAATAAAAACAGTTCTCCGAGTACCACTCTGTAAAACCATGATCAATTTAAATTCCCCTTTATCATTTTTATAGACCGCTGCCAATTTTGACGTGGGATATTCCTTTAATAGTTCATCTATGACCGGCGGTGTCAATTCAGAGGCGCTCACTTTTTTGAACTCCTCCGAGATGGCCTCATAGCACGCCACCACATGTTTAACCCTATCTTCCTTTGCCCGCGCTTGCACGGCCATCCCCATAACGCTCAGCGCAATGATCCATGATTTTCCAATTCGCTTCATTTGGATTTTTTTTGATTACCCTACTATGTACGGACCAAAATGCTGTCTTGGATGGTCACTTTTGAATTTTGTCAAAAAAAGGGCATCCAATGCGTCTACTGCACACTATCCTATTAGGCGGAGTTGAAACGTATTGATCATAATGAACTCAACGTTCTCCAGTCCATTCGGACAGACAGAGAAATCCCTTTCCAAACGCTCCCCATGACAATTGAGCGTTGAGATTCATTTAATTGCTTTAGGCTTGGTGGGATGGCTTTAGGAGATCATTTACCGTTTTTACAGGATTGAAGGTTACCAAGGGTACTTCCACAAACAGGGTGTTCCAATGTGCCATGGCCCCATTCCACAATCCAGGAAGCTCAAGGGCCTTGAGTTCCATCCCAGCCTTGGTCTTTTCCGTAATAAAGCCTTGTTTTTCATCAACAAAACGCTGCAGATCGTATTTCATTCCGTGGTGGTCCTTCATGGCACAGACCAAATCCACAGGGTTAAAGTGAGTGGCGTTTTTCAAAATGGCCACTTGGGCCCCATCCTCCATATTGATCTGGGCAGACTCAATGATCTGCAGGGATACATGTCCGTTTTTGTCCTTAATAAAAAATGGGCCACCTCCGGGTTCCCCCTCATTTTTTACCATACCGCAAATTCGTATGGGCCTGTGCAGTATTTTTTGAAGTAGGGCTATTTTTCCCGGTGTATCCGAAGATTCATACGTATCTGGCAAGGCCACATTAAGGTCTTTTTCCAAGAATTGTTGCATGTGCCCCAAGGTTTCCTTTGATACCTCACCGGTTTCCAACTCCTTGAGATGTTCAAAGACCTTGGCCTGTACTCTAAGTAAGAGTCCGGCCAATACCTTTTTGCTTTGGGCCACTTGGGTCAAATTCCGGTCAACTACCACATTGTCTATATTCTTTATAAAAATGATGTCCGCATCTTGATCGTTCAAGTTTTCAATCAATGCGCCATGTCCGCCCGGCCTAAATAGGATGCTGCCATCCGCATCCCTAAAAGGCTTGTTGTCCATATCTACGGCCAAGGTATCCGTGGCCGACTTTTGATTGGAATAGGAAATTGAAAAGGTGGTATTGGTTTCCTCTGAGATTTTGGATACCACTTGGGCCTCTTCTTCCTTAAAAAGATCATTATGCTGTTCCGATATCGTGAAATGAAGGTTGGCCCTTCCCTTGGTCTTGGCATAAAGTGCTGCTTCTTTCAAATGCTCCTCAAAAGGGGTGGCGGCCCCTGAGGCATATCCATGAAAGGGCAAAAGCCCCTTGGGGTAAAAACCATAGTTGAGGCCGTTCTCAGTAAGCATTTCGGTCACGAAGGCATACAGCTGCTGCCCCTTGTCCATATCCTTTTTTGGCAAACGCTGAAGCACCTTTTCATAAAATGGCAGTTTCTCCATGCCCTCTGCAAATTTTTTAAGGTCTTTGTCTTGGGTACGTTCAAAATAAGCCTCCAATGGCTCCGTATTTGGGTCGTACACCTCTAGAAAATTAAAGAGCGATTTGAACATGCGACTCGCCGCCCCAGAGGCGGGCACGAACTTTAATAGGGACAGGTTTTTGGTTTGGGCCTCAAAATAAGCGGCCAGATCTTGTTGTTCCGTTTCTGTAAATCTAGAAATGCCCTTTCCAACAATGGCTGCGTCCACCAATTGTACAAAAGGAATACCTTCCTTAAAAGTTGCTATTTGCTGTTCCACTTTGGCTTTGGTGATGCCTTTCTCGTTGAGTTGAGCTTCGTCTTTTTGGGTAAATGCTATCATGTTGTTCCTTAATTTATCTATTGCTGAAATGGCCGTTTGAAGTCGGACTCTTTTATTCCCCTTTAAAATAATAAAATTCTTGCCATTTTGTTCTAAGGCTTCCTTAAAGTAATTGAACATTTTTTCGCGCTCGTGGGGCTTGTCTCGCAGATCGTCCGGTTCCCAAGGGGTGTCCACATAGGTAAGAAGGTACAAATCATATGTGTTCCGTTGGGCATATTTCTCAAGTAGGGGATCACAATACCCTAAATAATAAGCTTCAGAATATACTTTGGTCTCCAGCAGATCGGTATCACAGATCAATATGCCATTGGCTTGTTGGGCCCGTTCATTCTCCAACTTCATTTGCCCTTCGGCAATGGGCAACAGATCTTTGGGCTCACAGGTTTTTTGTTCCCGGTCCCATTTGTGCTGTAGGTACTCCCGCGCGTATTCCGGAACCCAAACAGTATTATAATGTGTTGCCAGTTGTTCGGATAGCGTGGTCTTTCCGGTGGACTCGGGGCCAAAGAGCACTACCTTAAAGAGGTCTGTGGGCTGTTGTCTATACTTTTCTTCCATGCCAAATAGCCTTGAACGGCAAGAATGGTAAAGATAAGATATTGCAAGGAAAGCATGCCCCAGCCACGGTAGGCGTATAGCGGAACTGTAATGACATCAGCAATGATCCAAAGCGTCCAATTTTCCAATTTCTTGAGGGCCATGTACCACATGGCGGTAAAAAAGATTCCAGAGGTGAATATATCCACATAATTACTGGGGTCCATGGCATGACCAAAAAAGTGGTACACCCCATAATTCAACAGAATCGTGCCCATGAACAGCGCTACACCAACGGCTTTTTCCTTAGGAGTGGTCCTGGATATGCGCACCACCTTTTTATTGTTTTTGGTCCTAGACCAGTTCCACCAACCATAAATGCTCATGGCAGACCAATAAAAATTCATCATCATATCCCCCAACAGGCCATCCCTATAAAAAAGATAGACCGTGATCACAGTGGCTACAAGCCCGGTTGGATAAACCAAAATGTGTTCCCGTTTGGCAAACCAAACACTGGCAATTCCGGTAACGAAGACAATGGCCTCCAATATAATGATCGCGGTTTCCTTACCCCGGTACCCATCTAAAAAAAAATCAAAAATGGGGCTCATAGTCGCTTCGGTCAGATTTCACGATCTTCATATGGAGCAATCCCTTGTCCATCATAGTGAAAGCCTCTTTTATTTCAGTTCCCAAAACGGCCATGACCTCATCATAAGAGCCATACACCTGTGTACTGAGCGGATTTTCTATAACGGTAAGACCAGATGTCCTGAGCTTTTTTATAAAGAGGATGATGTGCTCCTCAAAATCATCCTGTAAAGGTGAAAAAGTAAGTTCTACTGATATTTTCATAGTATACTGTGTTCCATGTATAAAGATGTAACGGCCCACGGGGCGCGCACTATCCCTTTGTTTTCATGTTTCCATTGCCAAGCCACATGCATGCCTTTGGCATTTCATTGCACTGTTTCATTCATGGGATGAGCATAGGCGCAGGTAAATCCTTCAAATTCAATAAAATAAACGTGGTATTGTGATTTTTTTCCCCTGTACCTTATTACGGCGGTTGTCGCTCCTTGGTCCATATCAAAATCTGAAACCACGATGTGCTGCAGAAAACTCAACCCTTTTTGGCCATATATCTTGTAGAGGGATTCCTTGGCCCCCCAGACCATGGTAAGTTTCCGTACCAAAGCGTCTGAATTGGCCATGGTTCGATATTCGCTTAGTGGCGTGAACTTATGGGCAATGCGCAAAATTTTATCCCGTTGCTTTTCAATATCTATGCCCACCTCCACACCCTTGCCCAATATGACGGCCGTAAACTGGTGGGAATGGGTAATGGATATCCTGGTGCCATCATGCAGGTGGGGCTTCCCATTTTCGTCGTAATACAGGTCAGCATCTGAATACCCGTACTTTGCCATAAGGTGCCGAATGCTCAAGAAGGCCCGCCGGTGCATGGTAGACTTCATGCCATTGAACCGTTGTTGACAATGTTCTGTAAGAACCACCGGCGCCCCGAGTTCTGCCTCAGTCTCCGTAACCTGCCAAATAGCGGCTTTTATATCTTTATTAACCGTTATAGTCCTATACAGGGGCATGGCATTCCTAGCTTAATTTGTACCTTTGTAACCAATTTTGATGGTTTGATTTTCATTAAAACGAAAGTACTTAAAAAAATAAGATATGAGCACCACAACGATACCGTACGTACCTTTTAAAGTAAAGGATATGAGCCTAGCGGCCTGGGGAAGGAAGGAAATTGAATTGGCCCAGGCCGAAATGCCGGGACTCATGGCCCTGCGTGAGGAATATGGCGCTGATCAACCCCTTAAAGGAGCACGTATTGCGGGTTGTTTGCACATGACCATTCAAACGGCGGTACTCATTGAGACCTTAGTGGCACTAGGGGCAGAGGTCACCTGGAGTTCCTGCAATATCTTCTCTACCCAAGACCAGGCCGCGGCCGCCATTGCCGATGCTGGCATACCGGTCTATGCCTGGAAAGGAATGAACGAGGAAGAGTTTGACTGGTGCATAGAACAGACCCTTTTCTTTGGGGAAGACAGGAAGCCCTTGAACATGATCTTGGATGACGGGGGAGACCTCACCAATATGGTGTTGGACAACTATCCGGAACTGGCCAAAGGAATAAAAGGACTTTCAGAAGAGACCACCACAGGGGTACACAGGCTCTACGAAAGGGTAAAAAAGGGCACTTTGCCCATGCCCGCGATCAACGTGAACGATTCTGTGACCAAATCCAAATTTGACAATAAATATGGTTGTAGGGAAAGTGCCGTGGACGCCATTAGAAGGGCCACGGATACGATGCTGGCCGGAAAAAAAGTTGTCGTGGCCGGTTATGGAGACGTTGGTAAGGGCACAGCGGCCTCCTTTAAAGGGGCTGGATCCATTGTCACCGTCACTGAAATAGACCCCATCTGTGCCTTACAGGCCTGCATGGACGGCTTTGAAGTGAAAAAACTGGAAACGGTCATTGGCAATGCGGATATCGTCATTACGACCACCGGCAACAAGGATATCATTAAAGGTGAGCACTTTGCCGCTTTAAAGGATAAGGCCATCGTATGCAATATTGGGCATTTTGACAATGAGATCGATATGGCGTGGCTCAACACCAATTATGGGCATACCAAAGACGAGATAAAACCCCAAGTGGATAAGTATACCATTGATGGCAAGGATGTCATTGTTCTGGCCGAAGGCCGATTGGTAAATTTGGGCTGTGCCACGGGCCACCCCAGTTTTGTGATGAGCAATTCCTTTACCAACCAGACCTTGGCCCAAATTGAACTTTGGAAAAACAGTGCCAATTACGAGAATAAAGTCTACATGCTGCCAAAGCATCTAGACGAAAAAGTGGCCAAATTACATTTGGCACGTTTGGGAGCGGAACTTACAGAATTGAAACCCTACCAGGCGGAATATATTGGCGTCACCGTAGAGGGACCTTTTAAACCAGAGTATTACAGGTATTGATCATGGCCTTAAGACAAAACGCAAAAAAAAGCCTTGGTCATGGACCAAGGCTTTTTTTTGCCAATGTATAGGGCTTATTTTGTGGGCACTTTAATTGTTCTCTGCCAACATCCCTTCCATGTAATAGCAGTCGGTGCTTTCCTTTAGCAGGGCAAGACCCTCTTCTCTATTGTCCATGGGGTTGATTTTGACCTCCGTACCGTTGGGGAGGTACACAATGTAAAATCCTTCCTCAAAGGAGGAAAGCTTGATCACCTCGCCATTGGGCCGTACGGCATTCCATGACTTTTCATGGGGCTTATAGACCAGATCCACCTTTTTCCCTTTTTTCGGTCCCTCCACTACAGTCACCTGTATCCTGTTCTTTGTAGCGATCATCTCAAAGGTGTTCCCATCTCGTTCCACCATTTGTAGTTCCTCATCCCCTTCTTCCATGGCAATGGGATTGGAGCCGCTCCAAAATTCAATAACGTTGAAAATAATGGTATCCCCCAGAAAGAACAGGCCGTAGAC
This sequence comes from uncultured Maribacter sp., assembly GCA_937125035.1. Classification (GTDB taxonomy): domain Bacteria; phylum Bacteroidota; class Bacteroidia; order Flavobacteriales; family Flavobacteriaceae; genus Maribacter. The sequence continues at coordinate 33,767 of CAKZLG010000277.1, forward strand.
CGGTATTATGTTGAGGCCCCAAAATACCAAATTGTTCACAAACCTACTGTCAGATACCTCTTGGTTCCAGTCCTTAAGGTTGTTGAATGCGCTAAAAGAACCAAGGCAGCTGGAAAATAACAAAGTACTGGCCATGGCCACACAGATAATTGATTTTTTCATAATGTTCATTATTTTAGATTATCCCTTGAAATTACTTAAACTTGTATTAAATATTAATCGATTCCACCTTTTTATTGACCGGAAAGAAAGGGTAGTGCTCTGATCAAAAGAGCATGGACAAATTCAGCAAAACAATGAAAAAGACCATTTTCATAGACATGGATGAGGTAATTGCGGATACTTATGGTGCGCACATAGAAATGTACAACCAAGAATATAACGGTCAACTTACATTGGATGTATGTAAGGGATATGAAGTATGGATGAAAGTTCCTGAAGCCCACCAGGAAAGCGTTCGTGGGCATGCCAAGCGCAGGGGTTTCTTTAAAAACCTGAAACCCATTCCGGGCAGTATTGAGGTCATTGAAGCACTGGCCCATGCACATGAGGTCTACATCGCCTCGGCCGCCATGCAATTTCCAAATTCCCTTGAGGAGAAAAGTGAATGGTTGGATATGTTCTTGCCCTTTATCCCTTGGCAGAACAGGATTTTATGCGGCCACAAGCATATTTTACGGGGAGATGTCCTTATTGATGACCGCAGTTACAATCTCAAGGCCTTCAATGGCAGAAGCATCATGTTCTCTTCGCCCCACAATGCCCATAGCAATGGGTTTGAAAGGGCGGACACATGGGAAGATATCAGAACTATGCTATTGTAGATCAGAACATGACCGCCCTACGGTTCATCCCTCACCTTGGGCCAAATACTGTCCTATCCTTTCCCCAATGGCCATAAGGGCCTCACTTTCCTCCTTCGTAAAATTATAGGACACCGGTTTGGCCACCCCCAGCGTGCCGTAAAGGGTGCCTTTGTAGATCATGGGTGCGGCCAAGGAACCTTCCATTTTCGTCTCTTTGGCAGCTGGCCGTGCCACCCCAGACGCGTCGGTTTGCAGATTGCACATTTCTACAGGTTTACGGCGCTCTGCCGCAATTCCTGCCATGCCTTTGCCTATGGGTATGGTGGAAACCTTGGGCATTAAAAATTCCGGTATTCCCTTTTGGGCCTTTAGTTGTAATAGATCGGTGCCAGGTTCCAAAAAATGTAGTGTGCCCGTTGCACATTCAAAGGCAGTTATGCAGGTTTCCAAAACCGCGTTCCAGTCCACCTCTTTGGAGTGCAATAACTCGTTGACAAGGGTTGTGCTTGTGCTTTTTTCTTTCGCCATTTCCGGGGTGTATTTTAAATTCATGGTAAAGGTAAGGGAAACCTGAATTTATCACGGTACGGAAAGTCGGCTTTCTAAAAAACGAACGTCCCTCCGAAATTGAATGAGGGTGCCCAGAACTGTAGTGGGCTTCCACTTCATAGCCCCTCTATTTTATGGCTCCTCTGCCCCGCCCACGCACCACATGCCAAAAGAAAAAGCCCCTGCACATGTTGTGTGCAGGGGCTTTTTAAATTATTTTGAACGGGCAGTACCTTATGCCTCAAAAGGCTCTATGGAAACAAAGGATTTTCCGCCGGCCTTCTTCTCAAATTTCACAAGACCATCTACTTTGGCGTGCAATGTATGGTCTTTTCCAAGATATACGTTTTCACCAGGATTGTGTTTGGTTCCGCGTTGCCTAACGATGATGTTTCCGGCGATGGCGGCTTGCCCACCGAATATCTTAACGCCCAAGCGTTTCGATTCTGACTCCCTACCGTTCTTTGAACTACCTACACCTTTTTTATGTGCCATTTTTTACGGTTTTAAAAAATTATACTTTAGAAGGATGGTTTTGGAACTTAGGCCTTACCGCCGTCCAATTCATCTTGCCATTTCTTCAATTCATCCCATTTGCCTTCCGCGGCCAGTTTGGCCTGTGCTGGCCAAGTGTCCGTAACATGGTTGCCACGTACCCCAGAAATAATCTCTGCGATCTTTTCGGGTGATGTCTTTGCAAGCTCTGCATACGTACTGATGCCTGAGTCGGTCAAGGTCTCGGCAATTTTTGGTCCTATCCCTTCAATTTTTTTAAGGTCGTCCCCCTTGGTGGACGCCTTTTTGGTGGCCTTTGGCGCCGGCGCCTCTTTTTTGGGCTCTGCTTTTGCTGCGGGCTTCTCCTCTTTCTTTGCCGGCTCGGCTTTCTTGGCCCCTTTCGCCACTATGCCCTCTACCATGATTTCGGTCAAGGACTGGCGGTGGCCATTCTTCTTTTTGTATCCTTTTCTTCTTTTCTTATGGAAAACGATAACTTTATCACCTTTAAGGTGCTTAATGACTTTGGCCTCTACAGCGGCACCTTCTATGGCCGGGGCGCCAATGGTCACGTTCTTACCGTCATCCAATAGGAGAACTTGGTCAAAAGTTATCTTTTTCCCTTCTTCTGCCTGCAAGCGGTGAACGTACACTTTTTGGTCTTTTGCAACTTTGAATTGCTGCCCTGCCATCTCTACGATTGCGTACATATGCGTTGAAAATGAATGGTTCTAAGCCTTGGATTTTTTCCAAAGGCGGGTGCAAATATACTGCTTAATGTGTAATCCACAAGGGTTTTGACAAGTTTTTAAGCCCGTTTTTTCTGGGGATTTAAAGAAGGTTTGAACAATTGCATAAAAGACAGGGTCAGCACCAAAGTGGTACTAAAGCCCATGGTGGCCACCACCAAAAAGACAATGGCCTCAAAATTCTGGTACTCGCTGGCCCATTTCGTGGACAATTCCTCCAAAAAGCCAGGACTCAACTCTGTTGAGTAAAGGGCAAAAAACAGCGTGAATATTAAAGTAGCCACGCCACCAGTGACCAAACCGGCAACGAATCCGCTACCATAGTCAAAAGAACTCGCCAATTTCAATTTATAATATTTTATGGCCTCATATATTCCAAAACCCGTTATGACCGCATTGAACAAGCTATAAAACACGTTGGTATGGAGACCCATTAGCGAGAGTATTAAAAAATAAGCAATGAGGCTACCACTCGTGGCCACCCCAAAGCGCAAGGGCAAAGCATATTTCTTCATAGTTTTGTTTTTTGGTGTTTGTCTTAATTTAAGAAATAATAGGCGTTAGACGGGTATAATTTCTTGTTAAATTGTGCCGCAAACGCCCAAAAAATTTCATTTTCCGCTATATTTCTCCACCATTAAAGGTGCTGTGCTGACCTTTGCCAAGTTCTATAGGCAGTATAGCACATAACACTTAAACACTGACAAATGAAAAAGCAACTATTCATGGCCGTGGCGTTCTTTGCCTTGGCCGTAACGGGCCGGGCGCAAGAAGTGGCCTACGAGGAGTATGACCTGGACAACGGCCTGCATGTAATCCTGCACCAAGACAACACCGCTCCCGTGGTCACCACCTCGGTCATGTACCATGTGGGCGGCAAGGACCGTACTGAAGGCCGAACGGGTTTTGCCCACTTCTTTGAACATCTTTTGTTCGAGGGCACTAAGAACATAGAAAAGGGGAAATGGTTTGAAATCGTGTCCGCCAACGGCGGCACCAACAATGCCAATACCTCCAATGACAGGACCTACTACTACGAGGTTTTTCCATCAAATAATTTGAAGTTGGGGCTATGGATGGAATCTGAGCGGATGTTGCACCCCGTCATCAACCAAGTTGGCGTGGACACCCAAAATGAAGTGGTAAAGGAGGAGAAGCGCCTGCGCTATGATAATTCCCCTTATGGAAAGATCTTGTTCGCCGTGGCAGAGAACTTGTTTAAAAAACATCCTTATAAAGATCCAAACATTGGTTACATGGAAGATTTGGATGCTGCTTCCTTGGAGGAGTTCATTGCCTACAAAGAAAAATATTATGTGCCCAACAATGCCGTACTCGTAGTAGCGGGAGATATAGACATCCCCCAGACCAAGAAATGGATTGCGGATTATTTTGGCCCCATTCCAAGAGGGGCGGACATTCAGAGAAGTTTTCCTTTGGAAGACCCCATTACCCAAGAGATAAGGGCCACTCAGTACGACCCCAACATTCAAATACCAGCTTCCATCATGGCCTATAGGACGCCCGGTTTTAAAAACAGGGACGCCTATGTGCTGGATATGATATCCACCTATCTCAGTGATGGGCCCTCTTCCAAATTGTACAAGAAAATGGTGGATGACCAAAAAGAGGCCCTCCAAGTAGGGGCTTTCAATATTGGCCAAGAAGATTATGGCATGTACCTTGTTTTCGCCTTGCCCGTTGGGGATACCTCTTTAGAGCAATTGAACACCTCTATTGAGGAAGAGATGGCCAAGACCAGGGAAGCGCTCATTTCCGAGAATGACTATAAGAAATTACAGAACAAATTTGAAAATCGCTTTGTAAACTCCAATGCCAGTATTGAGGGCATTGCGGGCTCATTGGCCACGAACTATCTGTTGTATGGGGATACTTCGCTCATCAACAAGGAAATTGAAATCTACCGATCCATAACCCGTGAGGAAATCATGGAAGTGGCCCAGAAATACCTGAAGCCCAACCAACGTGTCATCATCGATTATTTGCCAGAGGAAAATCCTTCGAACTAAAAAAAATACCATGCAAAAGCTATATACATTCCTATTCCTTTCATTTACGGCCACATTGGCCTTTGGGCAAGTAGACCGGACCAAAATGCCAGAGCCGGGTCCGGCCCCGGAAATCAATCTGGAGGAGCCCCAACGTTTTGAACTCAACAACGGCCTTACGGTTCTTGTTGTAGAGAACCACAAGCTACCAAGGGTATCCGTACAACTCACCTTGGACAACCCACCTATTCTGGAAGGTGAAAAAGCAGGGGTGGCCAGTTTAACCGGGTCTCTCCTGGGCTTGGGATCCAAAAGCATCCCCAAGGACGAGTTCAATGAAGAAATAGACTTTTTGGGAGCCACCATGAATTTTGGTCCCCAAGGCGCCTATGCCAGTTCCCTCTCCAAATATTTCCCCCGTATTCTTGAGCTAATGGCAGACGCCGCCATAAATCCCAATTTTACGCAAGTGGAGTTTGATAAGGAAAAGGACAAACTGATCACCGGCCTAAAGACCCAGGAAAAAGATGTGGCCGCCATTGCAGAGCGGGTTCAGCGGGTCTTGGCCTACGGCAAAGATCACCCGTTTGGCGAATATACCTCAGAGGAGACCGTCAACAATGTGCTGCTTACGGATGTTCAAGAATTTTACCGCAACTATTTTGTGCCTGCCAATGCCTATCTCATTGTTATTGGCGATGTTACCTTTGGTGAGGTCAAAGATTTGGTGGAGACCCATTTCACACCATGGACGAAGGCCGCGCCACCCTCCTTCTCCTACTCCAATCCCAAGGATGCCCAATACACCCAAATCAATTTTGTGGATATGCCCAATGCCGTGCAATCAGAAATTGCCGTGCAGAACTTGGTGAACCTTCAAATGAAGGATGCGGACTATCTCCCTGCACTAATGGCCAACCAGATACTTGGCGGTGGTGGCGAGGGCAGGCTTTTTCTGAATCTCAGGGAAGACAAAGGATATACCTATGGTTCCTACTCCGGTATTGGAAATGATAAATACGGACCCTCGCGCTTTAGGGCTACGGCAAGTGTACGAAACATGGTCACGGACAGTTCTGTGGTGGAACTCCTCAAAGAGGTGGACCGCATGGTGAACGAACCCGTGAGCCAAAGAGAACTTGAAAATACCAAGGCCAAATATGCCGGAAGGTTCGTCATGGCCTTGGAACAACCCCAGACCCTGGCAGGGTATGCCCTGAATATTGAAACCGAAGACCTGCCAAAGGATTTTTACAAAACCTATTTGGAGCGTTTGGAAAAAATAACCGTGGCCGATGTGCAAAATGCCGCCAAAAAATACTTTAGTCCGGAAAATGCACGCATTGTGGTTGCAGGCAAAGGCAGTGAGGTTTTGGAAAATTTGGAACAAGTGACCTTCCAAGGCAAGAAGATACCCCTAAAATATGTGGATAAGACAGGGGCCCCCAGCCAAAAGCCAGAGTACGACATGGCATTGGAAGAAGGAGTGACCGCTACTGGTATTCTGGAAAAATACATTGAGGCCATTGGCGGTAAGGACAAACTAAAGGCTGTGGAATCTTATGCCTTGGCCGCCGATGCGGACATGCAGGGCGTAACCTTACAACTGGAACTGAAGAAGACCGCCAGCGACCAATTTATGCAAAATATAAACATGATGGGGAATTCCGTATCCAAACAGGTCTTGGACGGCGACAAGGGATATATGGTAATGCAGGGCCAACGAAAGGACCTGGGCCCTGAGGAAATTGAAAAGGTGAAAGAAGAGTCGGCCCCCTTCCCAGAATTAAATTATTTAGCGGCAGGCGACATTAGCTTGGAGGGTACGGAAATGGTGGGCGATAAAAAAGCCTATAAGCTTCAGATCACGGACCAAAAGACCGCGTTTTACGATATGGCCACGGGATTAAAGCTGCAAGAGGTGAACGTGGCGGAAATGCAGGGCCAACAGATGAGCCAAATTCTGTTGTATGATGATTACCAAGAGGTCTCCGGAATCTTGTTCCCCTTTAAGCTGACCCAGAGCATGGGCCCGCAGAGCCTGGAGTTTAATGTAACGAAAATTAAGGTGAACGACGGAGTGGCTCCATCGGATTTTGAATAAGAACCTTTTTTAAACGGTTAAGCCGTTCAACATGGGGTGGTCCATTTCCCGGTCACCCTCCGAAAGCCAATGGAAGATACATGTTGAACGGCTTTTTTATGGCACCTCCTAGCCTATTTTCACGATTTCTGCCTCACCAATGACAAGGCCCCGCTGTAGTTGTGCGCCACCTTTATAGGTAACGGTGGTCTCCCCATAACAGGTTACTTTCAACCGGTCTTCCACGTTGACCCTAAAGTTGCTCTCGCCGTAGGCGGTGATCTTGGTCTCGCTATTGGCAATGGCCTCAGTATTCACCTCACTTTCACCGTAGGCTCGGTATACCTGCCTGTGTACCCTCCCCGTTTGCAGCTCCAAATAGCTTTCTCCGTAAATGGCCACGACCAGGTCATCAAGGTCAACCGCGTTAAGGTATACTTTAGCCTCTCCATACATGGTGAGCTTAAAAGCCTCTTGCTGCAAGGGGCTTTTGCAACGAACGATTTCCTCTCCCCTAACGGAAAGATTTTTCAACGTTTTGTACGTAATGGTCAAGGTGGCCATGGTACCTTGGTAAAGGGGCAGCTTACCTTGCCAATGGTCCGTACTCACCCGTTCTGCCTTGGTGACCACCTTGGCCCCATCCAAGTATACCCGTAAGGTGTTGCCCTCCACCACCATATGTATTTTTTCTTGGGGCAGTTTGGCGTTGTCAATGGTCACGGATTCCTTGTCCCCCTGGACCAAGGTAAGTTCTATATGGGGGCTTACGATAACTTTTTCAAAAGAGGGTAAGGTGAACTCATTTATTTGTGCCTTGAGACCCATGGCCATGACGTTCAATAGGGCGAAGAATAGGTATGTTTTTTTCATGATGTTCTGGTTTTTGTTTGGTTTAAAGACCATGTCCTTTCCTTTTTGTTACACTTTACGTAGCTGCAGATGATGACGTTGCCCTTTTTCTGTTCACCAAGTAAACGCCCAATAGAATGACCATGGCCGCAAGGAACTGGCCCATGGTAAAACGCTCCCCATCCAACATGCCCCAGAAAATACCCACCAAGGGGATCAGATAGGTAACCGAGACCGAGAAAACGGCAGAAGAAATCTGAATGAGTTTATTGAACATGACCTTGGCAATGCAGGTGCCAATGATGCATAACAGTACAATATAACCAAAGCTGCTCCAAAAGTGGGTCCCTGTGAGCACCGTTTTATCAAAAAAGCCAGAAAGGGGCAAAACAATGAGCGCGGGTAACAGAATAGTGGCAAAATTACCCACGGCAATGCCCATGGGAGACACCTCCTGCAATTTACTTTTAATGATATTGGCATTGCAACCATAGCATAGGGTAGCCAATACCACAAGGCCGGCATAGGCATAGTTCTGATCGGGGTTGATGTCCGTACCCAAACCCACCAAGAGCAATGCGCCGGCAAGGCCCACCAAAACACCCAGCATTTGCTGGCGGGTAAAACGCACCCCAAAGGCCATGAGGCCCACCAATAAGGTGAAAAGCGGCACCAAAGAATTTAGGATGGAGGTAACCCCGCTATCTATTTCGGTTTCAGCAAAGGCGAAGAGGAACATGGGCGCAAAACTCCCCACAAAACCGGATAGTGCCACCCATCTCCAATGGTGCCGTTGTATGGTCCGTATAGATCTAAAGCCGATGACGAACAAAAACGAAGCTGCCAGCACCACGCGCAAGGAGCCCAACTGCAATGGGGTAAAGCCTTCCAGGCCCTTTTTTATCAAGATGTATGAAGTGCCCCAAATGATGGAAAGCACAAAAAGATACACCCATTTTTTTCGTTCTGCCGTCACGCCTCCTGTATTAGGTGACAAAAATGGGACTTTTAATTGGGCATTGGGGTATTTTGCCATGGCAATCCGTTGCAAGAAGCCCCTATTTGGTATCTTTGTACCGTTAGTTTAATCTAGAGCCATGCCTCCCTTTACCGTTATAGACCATGCAGATACCCATTAAAAAAATCAGGACACTTCTGGCCGTACTTTTCATTACAGGCCTTGGCTTGGCGCAACAACCTGGGCAAAGCATGGGGGGCACGTACAAGTGGGCCCTGATCACCATAGACGGTATGGCCTGCCAAGAGGGCTGCGCTGCCACGATTGAAAAAAACCTGCTTGAAGCCACCGGCGTATTGGAGGCCACGGTCCTTTATGAGACCGGAAAGGCCAATGTATATTTTGATGAGGCCTTGATAAGCATGGCATCTATAAAGCAATTGATAACGGGCACCAAAGTAAAGGATTACGTGTACCGTATAGAGGAAGTGACTTATTTAAACCATGAATGATATGAAGAAATGTATTCCTATGGTCCTGGCCGTTTTATTTTTGGCCATTTCGTGCAAAGAAAGCGACAAAAGCGAAGAAGGAACCAAGCAAATGAAGGAAGTCATGGCCATTCATGACGAAGTAATGCCCAAAATGGGCCATTTAGGTAAATTGGTGGGGCAATTAAAGCCCATGGCCGACTCACTGGGCATGGAATCCCCACAGGGCAAGGCCATGCGCGACCTTCAAGAAGCCAATAGGGCGATGATGGACTGGATGAGGGGCTTTGGCAACACCTTTGACGCTGAGGAAATCATGAAAGGCAAAGCACTGACCCCGGAAAAGAAAGCCCTACTGGACGAAGAGGAGGATAAGGTGAAGGTGGTACGGGAAAAGATAAACACCAGTATTGCCAATGCCGAGGCCCTATTGGCCAAGGAATAGCCGTGCGGGGAGGCCAGGGCCCCTATCCCAATTTTTGGAAGGGCAACTTGTCCAAATCCACATTGCCCCCAGAAATGATAATACCAATGGCCTTGCCCTTGTAGTGGTTGGGATGATCGGAGACATCCCGGATCAAAGCCGCCAAGGTAACGGCACTGGAGGCCTCGATTATGATCTTCATGCGTTCCCAGACCAAGCGCATGGCTTCCACGATCTCCATCTCGGTTACCCGCACTATTTTAGAGACATGGGCTTGGATGATGGGAAAGTTTCGGTCTCCCAGAACCGTTTTGAGTCCGTCCGCAATGGTATTGACCGTGTCATTCCCTTCAATTGTACCGCTTAACATGGACCTGTAGGCATCATCCGCTTCAAAGGGCTCTCCACCCAGTACAGCACAGTCCTTCCCAAAATATGCTGCCGCCAAGGCAGAACCCGCAATGAGTCCGCCCCCACCCACAGGGCAAAAAATGGCATTTAGACCGGGGTGTTCAAAAAGGAGTTCCAGGGCCGCTGTGCCCTGGCCCAAAATAACATGGTCATCATTGGAGGGGTGTAAAAAAGTGGCCCCTGTCTTCTGACCGATCTCGGCTGACATGGCTTCACGGGCCTCAACTGTTGGTGCACATTCATAAATGGTGCCGCCATAGGTGTGCACCCCCGCTTTTTTAATACTGGGCGCGGTCTCTGGCATTACAATATGGGCCGGTATGCCCAATGAACGTGCGGCCAGAGAAAGGGCTTGCGCAAAATTTCCAGAGGAATGGGTCACCACCCCTTTCTTTCGCCGGCCTTCAGGAATGTGTAAAATGGCGTGAGTGGCACCCCGTATCTTATAGGCCCCGGCCCGCTGAAAGTTCTCACATTTAAAGAAAACCGAACAGCCCAATTGATCATTGATCAGGCTGGAGGACATGACAGGGGTGTGATGTACGTAGGGTTTTATGCGCTCGTGGCAGGCCAATAGCTCTTTTTTATCCATAGGTAACTGTCCTTATTTCCATTGAAGGGATTCTATAATGCCACGAATGTCATTTTGCAGATAGGCCGCAGCGGGCAAAATGGAATCGTAATTGGGACGGGTATGAAAGTACACCGATCCTGTAAGGAAATGTTCCGTGCTGTCCGTAACAAAGAATTGTGATTGTGATGCGGCGTTGCCCTGTACCTCGAACAGGGAGCCATACACTCCCTTATCAGGGTTCACGTAAGGTTGCTCCACGATATTGTCTGCTTTTACCGCATGTTCGTAGCTCAATTTTTTGGCATCTATGATCAATTTTTCCAAGTTGCCATCAATTTTTTTATAACTCAAAAATATGGCACCCTTCATTTCCGGATAGGAAATGGTATAGGCGTTTTCATTGTTAGCCGCGGCCTGGGCAAGGCCATTGTAGCGAAATGTGAAATGATCCGTTTCCAAGCGGGTTGGGGTTCCTTGCGGGTATTCCAAACGCATTTGGGCCTTTGGTTTTGGAATGGGCGCGTCCTTGCAGCCCACCGCCAAGACCATTCCCAAGAGTACAAGAACGCTATGCTTCATCCGGTAAGGTGATTTTAATCTGTTTCAATCTTTTCTTATCCAAACTTTCCACGATAAAGGTATAATTTCCAAAGGTTACCTTTTCGCCCCTTTTGGGAAAGCTGCCAGCAATTTCAAGTACAAATCCGGCAATGGTCTCGGATTCGCCCTTGTTCTCCTCAAACCACGATTCATCATCCAACTTAATGACCCGGTAAAAATCCTTGAGGTTGGTCTTGCCATCAAATACATAATTGTGGTCATCCAATTTGGAAAATATCAAATCCTCATCATCAAACTCGTCACTGATGTCGCCCACTATCTCCTCTATAATATCCTCCAAGGTAACTATACCAGAGGTGCCCCCATATTCATCAACCACCACGGCCAGGTGGTTCTTCTTGTCCTGAAACTCCGCTAGCAGGTCATCCAATTTTTTGTTTTCCGGAACAAAGTATGGTTCCCTGATCAGGGAGACCCAGTTGAAGGACTTTCGATCTAAATATGGCAGCAGGTCCTTTACATAGAGTACCCCTAAGACCTTATCTATGTTTTCAGAAAACACGGGAATCCGTGAATACCCGTTTTTCTTGATTTCCTCCAAAACTTCCAGAAATTTCAATTGGTCGTTGAGGGCAAAGATATCGATCCTTGGCCGCATGACCTGCTTGGTGTCCGTATTGCCAAACGTAACAATGCCCTCCAATATTTTTTGTTCCTCCTTTGTGGTATCGCCATCAGAGGTAAGCTCCAAGGCCTGCGAAAGGTGGTCCACGCTAAGGCTGCTTTTTTCCCGGCCCAATTTTTTATGCAGGTAAAGCGTACCTGCGCGCATGGGCAGGCTTAGGGGCGAGAATAGATAGTCCAGCACGGCCAGCGGATAGGTCATAAAATGGGAAAAGGAATGCTTGTTCCTATTGGCGTACACCTTGGGCAGAATTTCCCCAAACATAAGGATCAAGAAAGTGGCCACGACCACTTCCAATAGAAAACGCAGGGAAAGGAAGTTGAAAAGTAGCTGGTCCACCGAGGCAAAAAGGGTGTCTCCAATGATATTGAACAGCAGGACTATGCCAATATTTATGGCATTGTTGGCAATGAGAATGGTGGCCAATAATTTCTTGGGGCGTTCCAAAAGCCTTACCAATAGGTTGCCACGCGCACTATTTCCTTCCGCTATGTCCTTGATTTCGGTTACAGAAAGCCCAAAAAAGGCCACCTCGGCACCAGAAATCATGGCCGAACAGACCAATAGAAGGACAAGCAGCCCAATATTCAGTGCAAATAGGGTGTCCATGACCAAAAAATACACCGATAAATAAAGGGGGTCAGGATCCAATGGTTCCAAATTTAGTCATCTCTTAGAAGGGAAGGTCATCGTCTGGCTCATGGGCCTGGGTCACTTCTTGGGATTTGCCCGCCGAAGCTTGGGGCCCGTTCCCGGTGGTGGCAGGGCTTGGGTTGTTTTGAGCATTACTTTCCTGCTTGGTGGTCAGAAAGGTGAACTCTTGCACGTGCACTTCTGTAGTATACCGGGTGTTGCCATCCTCCCCTTGCCATTGCCTGTTCTTTAAGCGGCCCTCTACGTATACTTTGTCCCCTTTGCTCAGATATTTCTCACATATTTCGGCCGCTTTGTTCCGCACCACAATATTGTGCCAATCCGTATTGGTCACTTTTTCACCCGTTTGTTTATTGGTGTAGGTTTCATTGGTGGCCAGAGGAAAGCGTCCTATACTGCCGCCGCCCTCAAAATAATGCATCTTTACCTCATCACCCAGATGCCCGATCAGCATCACCTTGTTCAATGTACCGCTCATAATTTTTTTCTAATAGTCAAAAGTACTAAAATTTAAATGTTTTGATGAAGTCCGCGATCAAAACCGGAACCGGGTATTTTTCCAATTCGGAAACCGGAACAGCGTGCTCACCCCACACCTTTTGCCCTACGATCCAAAACTTGGTGTGCAAGTGCTGGTGTGAAAGTTTGTGCACCACGGGGCGTTCGTTGAACAAAACGGTTTCCTCCGTGTTTTTTAGAGGGGTGTTGGCGGTCAATTCATGTTGTACTTGGGCCAAATCCGCCTCGGCATCGGTCTCCAATAATGGAAACTGCCATAACCCCTGCCAGATGCCCTTGCCCTTTCGCTGTACAAGGCAGGTGTACGGCACATCATTCCGATCCTTAAAAACGGGGACCATGTAATTGAAATGTCTTGTGCGCACCTTTGTCTTTTTTGTTTTAACCGGCAGTTGCCCCACTTTACCTTCTTTAAGGGCAACACAGCCTTCTTTTAAGGGACAAAAGAGGCAATTCGGGTTTTTGGGAGTGCAGTGCATGGCCCCAAATTCCATGATGCCCTGGTTATAGTCGCGCGGCCGCTCCGCGTCCATTACTTCCTGTGCCAACTGCCTAAAATACCTTATCCCCACTGTGCTGTTAACAGGATGTTCCACCTCAAAATAGCGCGAAAGTACACGGTATACATTACCATCTACAACAGCCTGTGGCTCGTTGTAGCAAATGGAGGCAATGGCACTGGCGGTATAATCCCCCACACCTTTTAGGGCCAACAGACCCTTATGGTTTTGAGGGAAGGTACCGTCATGTTCCCGGACCACCGTTTTGGCGGCGGCATGGAGGTTTCTGGCCCTGGAATAATACCCCAAACCCTGCCAAAGCTTCAACACCTCTTCCTCATCTGCCTGGGCCAAATGAAACACGGTGGGAAACGCGGTAATGAATCTCTGGTAATAAGGGGTGCCCTGTGCCACCCTGGTCTGCTGAAGAATGATCTCTGACAGCCAAATTTTGTAAGGTTCCTGTGTGGACCTCCAAGGCAGATCACGCTTGTTATCATGGTACCACCGTATTATTTTTTCGGAAAAAGACATGCCCTGAAGTACTAAGAATTAAATGTATCAGTTTAAATACTTAAAATTAGCCCATTAGAAAGAAAGATTGAATTTAATTTATATATTTGCAACCCGAAAAAAATACAGTAAAATTAATATAGTAAGATGACGAAAGCTGAAATTGTATCTAAAATCTCAGACAAACTGGGAATTGAAAAAGGAGATGTGCAGGCAACGGTAGAGTCTTTCATGGAAGAGGTGAAAACTTCTTTGGAGAGTGGAGACAATGTTTATTTAAGAGGTTTTGGAAGTTTCATCATAAAGACCAGAGCGGAGAAGACCGGAAGGAACATCTCTAAAAATACGACCATTAAGATCCCCGCACACAACATACCCGCCTTTAAACCGGCAAAGGTTTTTGTAGAAGGTGTCAAGAGCAACGTACAAGTAAAATAACAATCTAAAATAAGAACCGTATGCCGAGTGGTAAGAAAAGAAAAAGACATAAGGTAGCTACCCATAAGCGTAAAAAGCGCAGGAGAGCTAACCGACACAAGAAAAAGTAGTTTTTTAACTACTTTTTCAGTTTTATATGTTCTTTGACATAGAGGTTACGACAAAAACCCCGGCAGATTTCAACAAATCTGTTTCCAACATTGTTTAATCCGTTCATAGGAGGCCAAGTGCCATCCTGTGAATACTAAATACAATCAGGTGAATAGAGAATTAATCGTAAGATCTAGTTCTGATGCCGTTGACTTTGCCCTGTTGAAGGACGGGAAACTCACTGAGCTCCATAAAGAAGAGGACAACAATAATTTTTCTGTGGGCGATATTTTTCTCGCCAAGATCAGAAAACCGGTTACGGGCCTCAACGCTGCGTTCGTTAACGTGGGTTATGAAAAAGATGCTTTCTTGCACTACCATGACCTAGGCCCCCAATTGGCCTCCATGCTCAAGTTCATAAAACAAGTGAGTATGGGAAAATTAAAGGATTATTCCTTGAAGAATTTTCCGTTTGAGAAGGATATTGATAAGAATGGCAGCATCAATGACGTCATTAAGGCCAACCAATCCCTCTTGGTGCAGATCGTTAAAGAACCCATTTCCACCAAAGGCCCCAGAATAAGCTCAGAGCTTTCCATAGCGGGCCGATATTTGGTGATGGTGCCGTTTTCGGACCGTGTATCCGTATCGCAAAAGATTGCGAGCAACGAAGAAAAAGACCGTTTAAAAAGATTGGTGAAGAGCATTAAGCCCAAAGGGTTCGGTGTCATCATCAGAACCGTGGCAGAAGGCAAAAAAGTAGCGGAACTGGACAAAGATCTAGAGAATTTGCTGAACAAATGGTCAGCTATGTGCTCTAAATTACAGCGCGCCAAAACACCTTCAAAAGTTCTTGTTGAACTCAATAGGGCTTCCTCTATCCTCAGGGATGTCTTCAACGATTCCTTTACTGGCATCTTTGTAGATGATGAGACGTTGTTCGATCAAATAAAAGACTATGTGATCGAAATAGCCCCAGAAAAGGAATCCATTGTAAAACTGCACAACGCAACAGTTCCCATTTTTGAAAAATTTGGCATAGAAAGGCAGATCAAAACGTCTTTTGGAAGAACGGCCACTATGAGCAAAGGTGCCTACCTTATCATAGAGCATACAGAGGCCCTGCACGTCGTAGACGTTAACAGCGGCAACCGTTCCAATAAAGCCAAAAACCAAGAAGACACTGCGCTGGAAGTAAATTTACTTGCCGCAACGGAAATTGCCCGCCAACTTCGTTTACGGGACATGGGAGGCATCATTGTCATAGACTTTATTGACATGGGAAAGCCGCAGCATAGAAAAAAACTCTTTGAGCATCTCAGGAACGAGATGAAGGACGATCGCGCAAAGCACAAAATTCTACCGCCCAGTAAATTTGGCCTGGTCCAAATTACAAGACAGCGTGTTAGACCGGAAATGAACATCAAAACAACAGAGGTAGACCCCAACCAACAAGGTGTGGAAGTGGAAGCCCCCATTGTTTTGATAGACAAGATCAATGTAGATCTTGAACGGCTTCTAAAGGGCCCTGCAAAGGACAACAAAAGCATAACATTGAACATACACCCGTTCATTGCCGCCTATGTTACCAAAGGGTTTCCTTCCATAAGGACCAAATGGTTCTTGGAGCACAAAAGGTGGATCAAAATCCAACCTAGGGACGCCTATACGTATTTGGAATACCGTTTTAAGAACAAGGACGGTAAGACCATTTATTGAAAATTACCGAGCGACCTCCGAAAGGGGGTCGCTTTTTTTGTTCCTACATTTAAGGCCCCACCATGTTCCCTAGGGTAGGTATATGATCATCAAATGGGGGGTA
>CAKZLG010000278.1 GCA_937125035.1 uncultured Maribacter sp.
AGGTATCTTCCAATTGGTATTCATAAGTGGGATTGCCTCCCGTGGCCGAGGCCTCTAAGGTGGCCCCTGTGTTGAAGCATGTATAGTCTGCAACTTGCACCAGTTGTGGCACTATGGGCGATGGTGCGTTAATGGTGGCCGGGAAGGATATTGTACAACTATTGTCCGCCACTTTTCTAACCTGCATGTTATAGGTGCCTGCAGCCAAGTTGGCCGCTGAGGTTACCGGAGATACCAATGAGGTGCTCCATGTAGCGCCGCCATTCGTGGAATATTCAAAACCTGTAGCGTTATCAAAGTTGAGTACTTCAAAATGGATGGCTCCGTCGGAACCCCCATTACAGCTTGGGTCTATGGTGCTCAATAGGGATGCTTCAAACGCTTGGCCCACTTCTACCACTACCGTAATGTCCGTGGTCCTTTCACAGATTTCCGGTTGTTGGGTGGCCTGAATGTCATCCAATATCAATTCATTGCCATCATCACTGGGTTGAAAACTGCGCAGTACGAGAGTTACCAAATTGTTGGTGCCTGGGTTGAAGGTCACCGTTCTATTGTGCCAATCGTCCGCGTTGGTGTTTTTGGGTATCTCCGGCAGCACCATGCTGTTGATGACATTGCCGCCAGCATCCAATAACTCCACTTGGATTTCAGGATTGTTTCCCGCAGAACCGGTCTGCCGTAGGTTGTAGGCCCAAAAGGAGATGTCCAAATCCCTATTGGGAAGTACTTCTATACTATTTCTTGACCAGATGATGCTATTACTGCCCACCAGATTATTACTGGGGTGTATGGAGAGGAACCTACCATTGGCCAAGCCAGTGTGGTCATTTGGATTTCTATAGGCCGGATTTGGGTTGGCGGCAAAGTTGGTCACGGAGTATTCGCCATCTACCAAGATGCCAGCCGGACCCAGATTACAGGCCGTTTCACTACCATCTTGTGGTTCATAACAATACCCCGCACCTACTTCTCCAATTTGGGTGTTGGGTCCTGTCCCAAAGTTCTCCAAGAATAAGGTACTTTGGTTCGGCGCTATGGCCGTGGCATAGGTCACCGTAACAGTTTGTGTACCTGCGGCCACATTGCTGAAAACATTATTTTCTATTGGGGTGTTGGGGTTTCCGTTAAGGGCATATTCAAAGGTAAAATCCGTGGTGTTGGAAGGCGTAATGGAAATGGTGCCCTCTCCCCAACAATCATAAGCCACTGCTTGGGCAAACGTTGGGTCGGCCACTGGATTCGGTACGGTGATTTCCATAGGGTAGGTACAGCCCAAGGCATC
>CAKZLG010000279.1 GCA_937125035.1 uncultured Maribacter sp.
CCCTGCCATAAAATTCCGATAGTTTTTCTGATTTGATCTTGATATGTTTGATCCACTCCGTATCCTCGGGTTCCGGAATGGGGGGTATTACTTGATCCATGACCACCGTTACCGGGGCCATATCCTTTTCGGGGACCGTTAATTTGAAAGGGGCACTGTACAGATTGCCCGGGGAACGGTTCCATTGCTGTCCCTCGCCATTGTCCATAGGCAGTTTCACGGTATGGCCCGTGACCAATTCAAACGTTTCATAGACATGCAGCAAGGCCTGTACCGTATACTCCCCCGGTGGCACATCCGAAAGGCTCTCATACGGATACCCAAAGACGCTTTCATCAAAAGTAATGGCCTGGCCCGGTTGCATGCCATCTACGTTCATCCCAAAAACAATTTGCCCGTGCAGGCCATCATTGATCTGAAATCGCGGCTCATTGGTGCCATCTGTGGACAGCATCAACAATAACCTACCATCTTTGGCCGAGGCCGACACCGTTTCGGGAAAACTGATCGTAAAGCGTTTGCCTTGGGTCCCCGTCTTCTCTTGGCAACCAAAAAGGCAGCCTATGAATGCCAGGGCAAGGTAAAAGAAGTTTTTCATGGTTGGAAATGTTTCCCAAAAGGTACGTTTTTATTGTGCAGTATCAAATACCAAAACAACGTTTGCAAACGTTAGAATACAGGATGATCAAAAAAACAAATCCTATTAAAAACAGCGTTATGAAAAGAAGTATCACTGTTATGGGCATCCTGACCCTCTTATTGGCTTGGGGATGCGACTATGACGATAGCAATGACATTGACATTCTCACTCCTAACGATAGTACGGCCACAGGACTGCAACATACGCAAAAAACCGCACCACCTTTGGACTGATGTGGCCATTATCTTAAGAAAATCTCCCTAGTTCTTGCTTCTATGGCGTTCCCGGGCCAACAAGGTATTCTTGAGCAACATAGCAATGGTCATGGGCCCCACCCCTCCTGGAACAGGCGTAATATAGGAGGCTTTTTTGCTCACATTCTCAAAATCAACATCGCCCGTAATATAGTACCCCCTTTCCTTGGATTCATCTGGCACGCGGGTTATGCCCACATCTATGACCACGGCGTCATCCTTTACCATTTCCGCCTTAAGGAATTTGGGAACCCCCAGGGCAGAGATCACAATGTCCGCCTGTGAGATGATCTGGGTAATGTTCTTGGTATGGCTGTGGGTCAGCGTTACCGTAGAGTTTCCAGGCCAGCCCTTTCTACCCATTAAGATGCTCATGGGCCTGCCCACTATGTGACTGCGGCCAATGACCACGGTGTGCTTGCCCTTTGTATCCACATTATAGCGTTCCAAAAGCTCCAAGATACCAAAGGGGGTGGCCGGTATAAAGGTACTCATGTCCAAGGCCATCTTTCCAAAATTGGTGGGATGGAAACCATCCACATCCTTATCCGGGTGCACGGCCATGATGACCTTTTGGGTATCTATCTGTTCCGGCAGTGGCAATTGTACAATAAAACCATCTATGTCCTCATTTGCATTGAGCTCGTGAATTTTTTTCAATAATTCCTGCTCAGACGTGGTGCTGGGCATTTTGATCAAAGTGGATTCAAACCCAACCCGCTCACAGGAGCGCACCTTGCTGCCCACATAGGTGAGGCTGGCGCCGTCGTTCCCCACGATGATGGCCGCCAAATGGGGCACTTTTTCCCCACGCTCGCGCATTTTGGCCACTTCCGCGGCAATTTCTCCCTTAATGTCGTTGGAAACCTTTTTACCGTCCAATAGCTCCATAAACCTGTTTTATTTATTTTTTGATCAGTGCCTAGCGCATTCCTTTCATGCCGCCCATCATCTGCATCATTTTCTTACCGCCGCTGCCCTGCATCATTTTCATCATTTTTCCCATTTGATCGAACTGTTTCAAGAGCTGGTTCACTTCCTGCACATCCCTACCACTGCCCTTGGCGATCCTCTTTTTACGGCTGGCATTAAGAACGGCCGGATTGGAGCGTTCGTCCGGTGTCATGGAATGTATGATGGCCTCTATGTGCTTAAAGGCATCATCATCTATATCCAAGCCCTTCAAGGCCTTGCCCGCACCGGGAATCATGCCCATAAGGTCCTTGAGGTTCCCCATCTTTTTGATCTGCTGGATCTGGCTCAAAAAATCATCGAAACCAAATTTGTTCTTGGCGATCTTCTTTTGAATCTTGCGGGCCTCCTCTTCATCAAACTGTTCTTGGGCCCGTTCCACTAAGGAAACCACATCTCCCATACCCAAGATACGGTCTGCCATACGGTTGGGGTAAAAGACGTCTATGGCCTCCATTTTTTCGCCCGTACCAATGAACTTTATGGGCTTATTCACCACGGATTTGATGGAGATGGCCGCACCGCCGCGGGTATCCCCATCCAATTTGGTCAAGATGACCCCATCAAAATTAAGTATATCATTAAAGGCCTTGGCCGTATTCACGGCGTCTTGGCCGGTCATGGCATCCACTACGAAAAGGGTCTCTTGGGGCTGTATGGCCTTATGGATCTCGGAAATTTCCGCCATCATCTTTTCATCTACGGCCAAACGCCCGGCCGTATCTATGATGACCACATTATTGCCGCTGGCCTTGGCTTGGGCAATGCCCGCCTTTGCAATGGCCACGGGGTCTTTGGTTTCGCGATCGGAGTATACGGGAACATTGATCTGCTCCCCAACCACGTGCAATTGGTCTATGGCCGCGGGCCGATAGACATCACAGGCCACCAAGAGTGGGTTTTTTGTCTTTTTGGTCTTGAGGTAGTTGGCCAGTTTTCCGGAAAAAGTGGTCTTACCGGACCCCTGTAGCCCGGACATCAAGATCACGGAAGGATTGCCCGATAGGTTAATGCCCTCAGACTCCCCGCCCATAAGCTGCGTAAGCTCATCTTTTACGATCTTCACCATCAATTGGCCGGGCTGAAGCGTAGTGAGCACGTTCTGTCCCAATGCCTTTTCCCTCACCTTATTGGTGAATTCCTTGGCGATCTTAAAGTTAACATCAGCATCCAACAAGGCCCTTCTGACCTCTTTCGTGGTTTCCGCTACATTGATTTCTGTAATCTGCCCATGCCCTTTTAGGACATGCAGCGCCTTATCCAGCTTTTCACTTAAATTATCGAACATCTTACCTCATTTTTAAGGGAAGTACAAATTTAACAATAACATTGGTTCAAGGATACTATGTTGGACCAAAATCCAAGAAAGCAAAAAAGCATCCACGAACATGGATGCTTTTTCTAGGTTTGGGGGCAAAAAAGGTGATCAAACCGCCTTATATACCCAAGGGAAACCTCCATCATCACCGCCAACGAGGCCCAACTCTTTACTGTTGGCGGTGCCTATTTGGATGTTTCATATTTTTCAGTGGCCTTTTATGACCAACGTGCTATAGGCGTTCAAAAATCAGCACCTCATCATCAATACTGTTGCCATTATCATCCTCATCGTCATCCACCAAATGGATCCTGTTGTCGGAGTATTCCACCACGTACCAATCCTCTACCAATTCCTGCAAGGCGTAATTGGACGTGCTCAGGGTAATTTCAAATTCCATTTCATCATCATCATCGTCGTCATCATCATCCAAATACACCCTCCAACTTCCGGTTACCTCCAAGTCCTCTTTGGTAACGAGCAGGGAGCCATCTGTATTGAATTGAAAGACGAATCCGTTGAAATCCGCGGTCTCCACTCTTGAATCGTCATCATCATCATCGTCGTCATCCACAAAAGTGACCACTTTCCATTGGCCCGTTTCGGCAGTGGCGGAAAGCGTGGTCACATCCAGGTTATCAAAACGGCCTGCGGTGTCTGATACATCATCGCTTTCGCAGGATAAAAAAACGGCGGCCAAGGCCAATAGTAAACTACTTTTAAGGTGCAACTTTTTCATAACTGTGTTCATTTTTAAGGTTAAATCCATTGTTATTATTCGCATCAATTTTAGAAGCCGGGATTGTTTTAGAAAAAAGGGCGGTCCGGTCTTTTTGGCACATAAACCGCCCTTAGATCATGGGATAGGACCTTACCGTCCTGTTCCCTTTGGCCTTAGTCACAATATTTCTCTAGATACAGGTATTCCTCACCTCGTTGTATCTTGATTTTTTCAGGACCACAATCAATAATCGTCCATTCGCCCACATAATTGGCCAGGGTGGCAGAAAGATCATTCCATATCATTACATTGTCCACGAGTTCCCAGTTGCCCTCATCCAGAACAGTGTTTTCGTCATCATCGTCATCATCATCATAGACATGGATGTTGAAATTTGAGAAGTCCAACCTAAGGTCATCAAAGAATTCCCCGTTCATATCGTAGATCTCCCACTCGCATTCCTGTAAGTAATCCACAATATTGGCTGGATCACAGACCACGGGATCATTGCCGCAAAGGCTCTTGAAATCCAAGTCGTTGTCGTCCCCAAACTCAAGGTCTATTTCTTTATACCCATTGTCCAAATCTATCTCTTCCACCCTCCATGTGGTACTCAATTCCGGTAGATCGGTAATATTGATGACCATGGCCAAGGTACTGCCATTGCCACTTGTAGCCCAGGTTCCCTGTACTTCATTGTCTCCAAAGACCACGCTCACATCCCCATTTTCAAGGAAAGAAAAGTTGTAGCCGGAATATTGGAATTCCAGGTTGTCCACATCATTGAGCTCCAATTCATCTATGTACCAAGAGGTACAGGCCAGCAAGGATTCCGTGAGTTGGTTAGAGGAACAGGACTCGCAATCATCATCGCCATCATCATAAAAATCATCATCATAATAATCGTCATCATAGTAATCATCGTCATCATCATCACCGCACAGCCCTTTCGCCATTTCTATGGTCCTGGCCAGCTCTGCATTGGTGGTTACGGTGATTTCAGAACCATCCTTCTTTTTCAGCGTTACAGGGAAATCCAGACCCACCAAGGTATCATCGTCCAAATCAGAGAAGAAACGTCTCAATTGGCGGTCACTCTCTACCTTTAAAGAACCCGTTTGTTGGTCATTGATATCAAACGTGAACAAAGTAACCGGGTATACAAAGGCAATACAACGTATACGGGAGTCGTCTGGGGTATTGGTACATTCGGAAGCGAGTTGTCTCAGTTCCGCCAGACTAGCTATGGTAAGCTCCCTGAAATCTGAATAGGTGATGGTAATGGGGAACACGATATTGATCAGGTCATCAAAATCATCATCATATTGTTTGACCAGCTCCCTTAGGAAACGAAGGTCTTGGAAGGAATCCACAATAATTTCCAGCCCATTGACCTCAACGGTGTAGGGAAATTTAATGGCAAAACAAGAAGAATTGTCCACCACATTATCAATAGCGCCGTCTTTGGCGGAAGCGCTTCTCACCAAATTGGCCGTGGCACTATTGGCGGTTATGGTCTCTTGATCGGCATTGGTATTGATTTCCTCAAACTCATCTTGGCAAGCATTGAAGGTGATCATTGCCAAAAATAGGCCGATATAGAACGCAAAATTTTTAAACTTTTTCATAACGATTTGATATTTTAAACGGTTCATACATCCATAGAACAATCCACTTCAAGAAAACCCTACCCGTTTTTTTGATTTTTTTAAAATATCTTTGGAAAAACCGGTACCAAGTAAATGAGCACACCAACCCATGTATGTGAAGAGAAGGAATACAGCCGTATTTTTCAAGACCATTCCAGAACGATCTATAATTACATATATTACAAGTTCGGTAACATGGAAAAGGCCAATGACGCCGTTCAAGAGGCTTTTGTGAAATTATGGGAAAACTGTGCCAAGGTAGCGCCAGAGAAAGCAAAGTCCTTCTTGTACACGGTGGCCAACAATACCTATCTCAATGTCATAAAGGCGGAAAAGGTACGATTGAAGTATGCGGACTCCTCCCTGAAGACGACCAACGAGTCGCCGGAATTCTTGATGGAGGAAAGTGAATTCAAATCAAAGTTGGACCGGGCTTTGAACGATTTGCCCGATAACCAGCGTACCACGTTTCTTTTAAATAGGATTGATGGAAAGAAATATGCGGAGATCGCTGAAATGGAAGGAGTAAGTGTCAAAGCCATTGAAAAAAGAATGCATTTAGCCCTAAAAGCGCTTCGTGAGGAGATTGATGGGATTTGATGGTTGATGTATGTTGGTAGTAGGATGTAGTTTGAAGTCACAAAAATGCTACACGCCCCCTACCAACTACTGAGTACTATTTAATATGTACTGAAAACTAAATACTGAATAAAAGTAGGGTTTTTATAAACTGAATTGTTATATAGGTATAAAGTTGAACATCATGCAAGAAAATTACTTGGCAAAATGGCTTAACAATGAACTTTCCGG
>CAKZLG010000280.1 GCA_937125035.1 uncultured Maribacter sp.
AGGTTCGTGGCATTAAAGAAGTAAGAGATCTTAAATGAAATATGACCGAAAAACTACCCTATTACGTTCATTGTTTCACCCACTTAAAACGCGATGGGAAAAATGGGGGCGCACCACACAAACCGATTCTTTTATTAAGCATCATTAGGTTGTTTGAAAAAGGAATTTTCACCAGCAATCAAATCCATATTCTGCCGGAATTGGTGGCTTCCTTTAAAACCCATTGGTCAAATTTAGTAGCTACCAACCACCATCCGATCTTCGCCCTACCTTTTTATCATATGAACTCAGAACCTTTTTGGCAATTGATTCCAAATATGGGATGCGAAAAGTGGATTGAATCAAAAAGTTCAATGAGAAGTTTTGGCAATTTGACCACAGCCGTACAAAAGGCAATCATAGATATGGAATTGGCAAGCTTATTGTTGGAGCCAGAAAACAGGGATATTTTAAAAATTGCAATTCTAGACAGGTATTTTCCTGAAACAAAAAGGAATTTTGGCCCCAATGGAAATGAAGATTTACCATCAGATATGATTATTCACGAAAGTTCTGAGGAGTATAGAAAGAAAATCATTGCATTAAAAAACAGTATTGATGAAAATGCCTTTCAAGAGGAAGTATTTATAAGAAGTGCCATTTTTAAACGTGAAATACCCAAAATTTATGACAACACCTGTTGCATTTCAGGAATGCGCATTGATGCTACTTCAAATGTTTCAATGATCGATGCATGTCATATTGTTCCTTTTTCGGAAGCTTATGATGATACGTTAACAAACGGAATTGCTTTAAGCCCAAATTTGCACCGTGCATTTGATAGAGGTTTGATAGCCATTTCAGACGATTATAGCGTTTTGGTCAAAAGGAATTTTATTGAAAACAGCAAATCAGTATTCAACCTAACACAATTTGAACATCAAAAAATACTTCTCCCGAAACACGAAACGCATTATCCTGCATTAGAAAACCTTCAATCTCATAGAAATAGGTTCAATTTTTAAACATTTCCTTGCGTGAGGGATAGCAGTGGAAAGCCCACAGCGAGAAACGAGCGAGGACTTGAAACGGATAGCCCGACCCCTGGGGCACGCCATAATTGAAAACATTTTTTAGAAACGGAAAGCACCTAAACCCCTCCCAAAAAGAAACCCAACAGCCCAACACCTGTACACCACCATAGAAACCGACCAAAGCGTCGGTTTTTTGCTGCCCCTTCGGGCCGTGTTCCCATAGCTGGGTCCACCATCGGGCACGCTTTACCGCTGTAGCGCACAAAAACGGAGGCATCTAAGGGCCGTTAGGGCGGTTTTGGACCCTGCGGTCGGTTTTCTTTTTCCACCACTGGGCCCCCAGTGCGGCGGCCCTTCAAAATAAACTTGCCTTTTGTCGATGAACCGTATACTATTCCGGTTGTTTTTCAGTTAATCATACATACGAAGCAGTGCTATTTTGAAGTATACCTACCATTCCATCGTCACGGCCCTTTTGGGGAGCTTGCTGTTCAGCGCATGTTCCACCAAAAAAGACGCGTTCCTCAACCGCAATTGGCATGGGCTCAACACCAAGTACAACGTACTGTACAATGGCAACATTGCCTTTGAACAGGGGCGTACCACCATAAACGACACCTATCAAGACGATTACTGGGACATCCTCCCCATAGAGCGCTTGGAGGTCACCGGGGAGGTAAAACTGGATTCCGAGGACAACAACCCCAACTTTGTATTGGCCGAGGAGAAGGCCACCAAGGCCATACAAAAGCACAGTATGGACATTAAGGACGTTGAGCGCAACCCAATGACGGACGAGGCCTTTCTGCTCTTGGGCAAGGCCCGTTATTTTGATGAGCGCTATATCCCGGCCTTGGAATCGTTCAACTATATCCTCAACAAATACGAAACCAGTGACAAGCTCAATGAAGCCGCCATTTGGAGGGAAAAGGTGAACATTCGCCTGGAAAACGAGGAATTGGCCCTTAAGAACCTCAAACGGCTCCTTAAGTTTGAGGCCCTCAAGGATCAAGAATACGCGGATGCCCGTGCCATGATGGCCCAGGCCTACATTAACCTGAACATCCCGGACACGGCCATACAGCAGCTCAAAGTGGCTTCCTACTACACCAAGAAAAACCCGGAAAAGGGTCGGTACTATTACATCATTGGCCAGCTCTTCAACCAATTGGGCCATAAGGACAGCGCCAATTATGCTTTTGATAAGGTGATTGAGCTCAATAGAAAATCGCCCCGTATCTATATGATCAATGCGGAAATACAGAAAATAAGAAATACCCCAATCACGGACGCCAACAAGGAAGCCGTACTGGAATATCTTACGGAGCTGGAGGAAAACCGGGAAAACAGGCCCTTTTTGGACAAGATTTTCCGGCAGGTGGCGGAATTCCACTTGGAACAGGGGTCGGACAGCCTTGCGGTGGCCTATTTCAACAAATCACTCCGGGCCACTCAAAATGAGCCCAAGCTCAATGCCATGAACTACGAGAATCTGGCCGAATATAATTTTGACCGCAACGGGTACAGGGATGCCGGGGCCTATTATGACAGTGTCCTTACCAACCTTAATGAGACCACAAAAAAGTTCAGGGCCATCAAGAAGAAACGGGACAACCTGGACGATGTTATTAAATATGAGGACATTGTGCAATATGCGGACAGTGTCATCAACATCTATGAAATGCCCATAGATGACCAGATCGCGTATTTTGAAACCTACATAGCAGAGCAAAAAGCGGTTTTGGAGGCCTCTCAGAAAAAGGAAAAGGAGCGGATTACTGAGGGGTTTGCTTCCTTTATAAAGAGCAAAGGCGGTAAGGAGAACAAGGGCAAGTTCTATTTTTATAACATTACCAGCTTGGGCTACGGCCAGAACGAATTCAAGAACCGCTGGGGAAACCGGGAACTGGCGGATGATTGGCGCTGGAGCAATAAGGCCACTGCGGCTCCTACGGAAGAGGTCGGTCTGGCCGGCACGGCCAATTTGGCCACCGCTGAACCTACGGAGGAGGAACGTTTTTCGCTGGATTTCTATATGGACAAGGTGCCCAAGGATGCGGCCATTATAGATAGCCTGCGTACAGAGCGCAATTTTGCCAATTATCAATTGGGATTGATCTACAAGGAAAAATTCAAGGAAAACGGTCTGGCCGCCGGTAAATTGGAGGCCGTTTTGTCCGCCGATCCAGAGGAAAGGCTGGTACTGCCCTCCAAATACAACCTTTATAAGATCTACGAGGAAGAAAATAGTCCCTTGGCCTTGGACATGAAGGCCAATATAATTGCCAACCACCCAGACTCCAGGTATGCGGAGATTCTCTTGAATCCGCAGGCCATCTTGGCCGGCAATGCGGACAGTCCGGAGCAACGGTACGCTGATTTGTTCAAGAAATTCCAGAACCAGGAGTTTTTGCGGGTCATCACCGGGGCAGAGGAGAACATCAACC
>CAKZLG010000281.1 GCA_937125035.1 uncultured Maribacter sp.
TTGTAGGAAGCTAGTCCGGATACGCTCATGGCCCCGAAGGTATCGCCGTGGAAACCATCCTCAAAGGCAATGAACGTATCCCTTCTTTCTCCCTTGTTATGAAAATATTGCAGCGCCATTTTAACGGCGGCCTCTATGGCCGTGGAACCGTTATCGTTATAAAAAACCTTCTTTTGGTTCTGGGGCAGGATTTCCAACAGACGTTCCGCCAACGTTACCGCCGGGGCATGGGTAAAGCCACTGAACATGACAAAGTCCAGCTGCTTCATTTGCCGGTGCATGGCCTCCACCAAGGCAGGGTGGCCATGGCCGTACATGGCGGTGTACCATGAGGCAATACCGTCTATATAACTGTTCCCTTGGTCATCCCACATCAAGGCGCCTTCGGCCCTTACGATCGGTTTGGCAGGGAGCGCGGTCTTATGCTGGGTCAAAGGGTGCCAAATGACTTCTTGGTCTTTTGAACTCAACTTTTTTCCCATTGTATTCAATTGGTTTAGGGTTTTATCTATCTTGCAAAGATGGGAATTTATCCCCTGGTAATCTACCTTTGTACCGGCCCTAGCGGCATTCGAAAAATAATTAAGGATGTACTTGCAACACAAGCACATTAGCAGATAACCCTTGATCATAGCGTCCATGGCAGACCCGCTACTACCGTACCTACTTCCCAAATTTAAGTCGCTCTCGGACAAAGCGGCGCTGGGCTACTTCTTTTTGGCCGCATTTTTGATCCGTTTTCCCTTTTTCTTTCGGGATTATATTGATCGAGATGAAAGCACCTTTATCCTCATGGGGCAGTCTTGGGTAGACGGTCATTTGCCCTATACCGAACTTTGGGATGTAAAACCGCCCCTCACCTTTGCCTTTTTTGCGGCCCTTATCCATCTCTTTGGGAAGAGTTTCGTGGCCATACGTCTGGCGGGTACGGTGTTGGTGGCCGTTACTGCATGGTACACCTATAAATTGGGCAAAACCAGGCTCCCCTCATCTTGGGCCTATGGTATAGGAATGGCCTGTGTGGCGCTCCAAAGTCTCTTTGGCAGTATACAGGGCGTAATGTCTGAGCATATTTGTATGGCCTTTTTCATGATGGGCCTATATCTCTTTTTGGAACACCGGAAATGGAGCACCATGTTGGCCGTTGGCCTATTGATGGGCATCGTCTTTATGGTAAAATTGAACATGGCCTATTCCATTCTTTTTTTGGGCCTATTCGCCTTTTACCGTGTCATGGCCACCAAAGATTGGATTCGTGGGGGCCTGGGCGTTTTGCTCTTTGGTCTGGGCATTATTACGGTGGCCCTGCTGACGCTGCTTCCGTATTACCAAGAGGGACTTGTACGCCTCTGGTGGGCTTCCAATTTTGAGGCTCCTGTGGACTATGCCAATGCCCGAAGGTATTCCATATGGGGCCTTCTCCCGTATTTTTTGGCCTTTTTTGCCTTTCTTGGTTGGTCTCGGCACAAAAAAGTATTGGATTTTAAAAACGGACATACACAGGTACTGGTCCTGGTCACCCTGGGTATCCTCTTCTCCTTTGTGAAGGCGGGCCGGGTGAACAGCCATTATTTGATACAGCTCTACCCCTGTCTGTTGTTGCTCCTTGGCCTGGCCTTGTACCATAGTGGCATCAAAAAGAGAGTACTCCGGTGGCCGTTATACACCATGGTGATTCTGCTGGTGCCGGCAGAAAGTTATTTGGAGTATGCCAATATCATTAAGCACAAAAATACCCATGGCACGTTGTACAATGGCGAAGGTTTTTCCGTGCCAAAGTACATTCAAGACCACGGGTTGGAGACGGAGAACATCCTGTTTTTGGGCTACCATATAGGCTATTGGGTCTTGGATCGGAAACCGCCCACCAAGGCGGCTACCCATCCCAGTAATTTGGTAAAGGAAGAAATGTTCAGTGCCTATGGCAACCCCAGAAAAACGTCTATGGAAGAACTGCGGTACATTATGGAGACACTAAAGCCAAAGACCGTGGTGGTCCGCAAAAATCGGAGCATCTTTGATGAAAAGGAAGTTGATGAAAATATTTATATGGATGCGTATCTACAACAACATTATAGGATAGTGGCCACAGTGGAAAAGGCAGAAATCCTGCAGCGATTATAAGGTTTCCAAGACGGACCGGAACTGATCTGCGTACTTTTTGATGACCCCCTGGTCAAATTCCTTTTCCTCACCAATACGGCCCACTAGGCTCGCCCCGGTTTTCTGTAATATGATGTTCTCCGTATGCGGATTGGCATTTCCACTGAACAAAATGGAGACATCGTAGCCCTTGTGCTGTAACCAGTTGAGGGTAAGCAGGGA
>CAKZLG010000282.1 GCA_937125035.1 uncultured Maribacter sp.
ATACCGGCCGTACCGGTTATGGCCATGCCTAGGTCCCTGAACTGCCCATTGTCCGCTTGATAAAATTGCTCTAAGATGCTTTCAATGGTCAACCAACGGCCAATGATGAAATTGGTATTGATCCAGGTGCGGTCACGTTGCCAACCGGCCACGTCATAGGGGTCAAATAGCCTTTGGCTTAACATGCCGCTATAGTTCACCATCTCATCTACATGGGTATCGGTATATGCAAAATTCGTTTCCTTGAGGGTATTGAAAAAGAAGTCGAACGGACTTTTGATGATCACGCCAATGGCCTCATCATCAAAAAAATGTTCACTTTTGAACAACTGCCGCAGTACGGGCGCCAGTTCAAAGTTGTTGGCAATCATTGTCGCCGCCATACCATTGAGTATGGGTTGCGCTTCGGCGGCCAGAGCATCGGGATGTACAAAAAACATATATAATTTCTTGGAGATGAAAAAGGCAATTTGCTCCGCCCTTTCATTGAATAGGATATCAATGACATCATCATAGCCCCAATTACCCGTCTGGCCCAAGATGGTCTTGGTGCCATTGTCAAAGCGATCTGCCCTGAAGGTGACCTGGGTACAGCCCACTTCCCCTCGTTCCACATACCCCGTTAAGGCCCTGGCGGTCTCTATGACATCTTCTTCCGTATATCCTATGCCCTCTCCCAAGGTAAAGAGCTCAAAAAGTTCACGGGAATAATTTTCATTGGGATTGTTGCCATTGTTAAAGGCACCATCCAAATAAAACAACATGGCGCTAGTGAGGCCAATCTCACTGACAAAGGTCTTGAAGTTGCCCAGCGCATTACGTTGAAGACACTCTACATAATAATACAAAAATGAATTACAGTCATATACGTCATACTCCGTAACAAAATGGTTGCTCCAGAAGAAGCTCAACCGATCCCGCAAATTATTGTTCAACAGGCCGTTGGAATATGCCAAACGGAATTCTGAAAATTGTTGGTTGCGCAGTTGTCTGCGCGCATCATCATCTTCGGGGTAGTTGGCATTGGTCCAATCTGCCCAGGCCGGTGGGGCAATGGTGGGCATGCCCAGGGCCTGATCGACCAAATTATCCACAAGGGTACCGGGGTCTGCGCCCACAGCGGCATCAATGGTCTCCATAGATGCGCTGAAGCCCAACCTTCTATACAGATGTTGGGCGCGTGCTTGATTTAAGGGCGTTGTGTACGGGGCAAGAGTAGAAGTATTACAATTAATGAAATATTCCATAATCTTAAATAGGCGTTAACAATTTACGTTCATAGAGTTGGGGCTTCTATTCAACGTCCGGAAATTTTGGATAGTATGGCAATCCAACTAATTTCGTTGACTGACACTCGAATGTACGGGGTAATTTTTATTTTAGGCGTCAAAAGGTCTATATTTTCGATGAACTGCGCAGTTTGAATGGAATTTTATGGGAAAGCATAATGAATTTGGAAAGGAAGGGGAGCAACTTGCGGTAGATTTTCTATTGCAAAAGGGGTACACCCTGCGCCATAGGAATTACCGTTACCTGAAGGGCGAAATTGATATTATAGCCCAAAAAGGGGATGTTCTGGCCGTGGTGGAGGTGCGCTCTAGGAGCAGTGATTTTTTACTTCCCATTGCAGAGACCATTACCAAGAAAAAAATGGGCCTTTTGCTACAGACCGCAGATCATTATGTGGTCTCTCACGATCTAGAGGTAGACGTACGTTTTGATGTGATCACCATCCTAAAAAATAAAAGCCAATTTGAAATTGAACATCTAGAGGATGCGTTTTATCATTTTTGATGAAGGAATGTTAGTAAGGAGCACATAAGCTTTGAAACATATTGTTTTATTTGTAACAAGTTGTTATATTTGCAATAACAACCTCGCATCCAATGAAAACAATCTCATCTGTCGTAGAGCAGTACATCAAGAAAAAACCCTTTTTACAGAGCGCTCTTGCCCAGGGCATCATAAATCTCACTTCGCTTTCCAGGATCGTAAAGCCGGAAATTGAGGAGGAATTGGGAAAGGATATTCGGAATGGCGCCATTGTGATGGCCCTCAAACGATTGTCTGATGATCTAGAGTTCAGGGCCACCCATAAGATCATCAAGGTGCTGAAGAGCATTGGGGAAATTACGGTACGTTCTTCCCTAACGGACTATACTTTTTTAGCCTCGGACAATATTCTGGTGCAACAGGCCAAGTTGTTAAAGGAAATCAACAACAACAAAGATGTGTTCTATACCTCGTCCAGAGGTGTCAATGAAATCAATATTGTGATCAGTAGCGTTATGGACAAGACCGTGGAGGAATTGTTCATTGATGAGAAATGTACCCAAAAGGCGGAACAGCTTTCCTCTATTACGGTAAAATTACCGGCAGAGAACGTATCTGTTCCGGGCATTTACTATTTTATCTTTCAGCGTTTGGCTTGGGAGGGCATTGTGCTGTACGAGGTCATCTCTACCACCAATGAGTTCACTATTTTAGTGAACGATGAGCAGGTAGATGTGGCCTTTAAGACCATTAAGGACTTGAAAGCCCTCTAACCAATGGGTTGGAACCTTTGTAAGGGTTCTTGCCACACGTGGGTAGGTTGCGAACACGCTGACGCATTTTTTGTTTTGGCCATGGCACTTCCTATCTTTGTAAAGAACACGGGCCGGCACTATATAAACCGAAGGAAATGATTAAAAATTACAGGGGCGAGATCTGGAAGGACATTGTTTTTGACGA
The DNA here is from genome assembly GCA_937125035.1 of uncultured Maribacter sp. Taxonomy (GTDB): domain Bacteria; phylum Bacteroidota; class Bacteroidia; order Flavobacteriales; family Flavobacteriaceae; genus Maribacter. Next base: position 2,734 of record CAKZLG010000282.1, read on the forward strand.
CAAGATCTCAGAGCGGGAAAAATTCAAGATTTCCACTTACGGAAGAATCATCAATTGTAAGGGGGATACGGAGTTTCTGGTCAAGGAAAGCTTTATAAATGGTTACCAAAACCTACCACTGAAACAAAAGCGAAATGGAAAGAGCACCAGTAGGTATGTTCATAAATTGGTGGCCGAACATTTCTTGGAACGCAATGATGGGGTGTACGTCATCCACCTCAATTATGATAAGACGGATAATAAGGTGAACAACCTTCAATGGGCCACCAAGCGCGAGAAGGAAGTACACCAATTCAGTAACCCGGAGTATAGGAACAAGCCAAGAAAGCGTACCTACTCCAAACTCACGGAGACCAAGGTGAAACTGATCAAAAGAAAGATCAATGACCCCAATAGAAGAACGCGGATGAAGATGATCGCTAGGCAGTTCGGTATTTCAGAAATGCAGCTCTATCGTATTAAATCGGGTGAGAATTGGGGTTCCGTCACCGAATATTAAGGCTTTCCGCATCTCATATGCCAGCCAAGTCCTCCTTTTCTTATTTAAAAGGCACGTGCCCTATGTCATTTGGGGCCTTTTTCACCTAAGAGTTGCAACAGCTCCCCGTAGGTATCCGGCTTTGCCAGTATGTGTTTGTCATCATCTAGCAGAAAGTAAGTGGGGGTCTTCTGTATGGCGTAGGTTTTTGCATATTCACTTTCCCATTTGTCCAAACTAATGGCATGCTCAAAATTCGGAAATTGGGCAATGGTACGCTGCCAGTTCTCCAAATTGTCCTCTAGGCCAATGGCCAGGACCTGCACTTTAGGATGATCTTGCAGGACATCGTATAGGAGGGGCACTTCCTGCAGGCAATGGGAGCAGGTGCTGCTCCAAAAAACGAGGAGGTAGGTTTCCGAGGCATCCATGGCGGACAGGCTTTTTTTAAGTCCCTGCTCCTCCCATTCAATTTCTGGCGCGCGTTGTCCTACCCGTAGGCGGGTTATGGCGCCGATTTCTTCCAATAGGGCCTTGTTTCCAGCGGTAAGGGCCATCTGAGATAGATAGGTGTTAAAGATATAGTCCGCCAGTCCAAACTGTTCGCTGCGTTGGGCCACCTTCCATAGCTCGTGGAAAAGGTGGGTCTGCAGGGCAACTGGGGTCGCCTTGAGCCGCTGGGCCGCATCATCCACATTTGCCATGAGGGCATCGGGCGCGCTTTTGAGGGGGTTAGGGGGCGGTGCCATAGTGGTAAACGTATGGGCGATCACTTTGTCCGTCAAAAAACCAGAAGCCTGTACCAGTGGCTCTTCCATGGGCACATGTTCATAAAAATGGGCTTTACTATTGGCCATATATTCCCCAAAGGGCTCATACGCCTGGGGCAAATAGGGTGTGCCCGCCTCGATCAGGGTGGCCGCCATCAGTCCTTCGGCCCTGCTTTCATAGCTATTTTGTAGGCTGTCCTTTTGCTGTATCCAAGTTAGAAAACGGGAGGCATCAGTAAGGTTGTTCCTGTAAAAATCGAGGATTTTCGCGTCAACATGGGCCATGGCCTGCAGATATGCGTTGTATACGTTGTTCTCCTTGGAAGCTGTAAAAGAGATGCCATTTTCCCACGAAAAATCAAATTCCAGGTCCTCCTTTCCACTGTAGAGCACATCAACATAAAATTCGTCTTGGGGAACGCCATAGACCAAACGATAGATGCCGGGAACGGCGTTGGCGGGCATGGTTAAGAGAAAATCACCTTCTATGACCTTGGCATCGGCCACATATCTTTGTGCGGTGGGCGTGAGCTCATAGGCGATGATCCATTTAAAATCCGCTTTAGGGGCCAAATGCCCGGTTATGGTATGTTGTGCATATGCCCCCTGTAGACACAGAAGGAGGACAAGAAACGTTGTTACCCTACAGTTTGTCATGATGTTCATTTTCATTGTTGGTTTCCATTTTCGATCTGGCCGTATACGGCATCCCGGAATGCTTTGTGCAGCCCTATGCCATCATAGGGAAAGAGCTGTACGAACAGCACGGCAGTGAGTTCATTTTTTGGGTCTACCCAAAAAAGGGTGCTGGCGGCGCCATCCCAGAAAAATTCCCCTACCTCCCCATAGTTCTCTTCACTGCTCTTTGGCGGCACTGTCCGTACGGCAAAATCAATGCCAAAGCCCACCTGGCCCTTAGAAGGCAACCAAGAGCGCTCGGAAATGCTGTCCGATAATTGGTTCGTTGCCATGAGCCTTACGGTTTCAGGGGCAAGGATTTGGGTCTCCCCCAAGTGCCCCTCCTGGACGAGCATTTGGGCAAAGCGCATGTAATCATCCAAGGTGGAGGTGAGTCCGGACCCGCCCCGGGTCAGGGGCCACGGTTTCGTGTAATTGCTGCGGGTAAGGCTGTCCCGTATCAATTTGCCTTCCCCTTTGCGAATATAAAGTTGGGCAAAACGATGCCGATCTGCTTCGGGAATGAAATAGCGCGTTTCTGTCATTTTCAAAGGGCCCAGCACGTTCTTTTGTAGGTATTCCTTGTAGGGCAGTCCAGAAATGCGTTCCACCAATAAGGCCTGTACATCCACGCTGGGGCCATATTCCCATTGGGTGCCCGGCTGAAACCACAGGGGCACTTTGCCCATTTTTTCGGCCATTTCTGAGAGGGTGCTTTCGCGGTCGTAAAGATCGGCCGCCTGCCATAGTTCCCCAAGGCCTGGAATATCCACCCTGTTGGGAAAACCTGCCGTGTGGCGCGTAACATCACGTATGGTAATAGGGCGTTGTAACGGTTCGGTGAGGAGGTTTCCTGCTTCGTCCATACCGGTATGGACCACCATGTTGGCATATTCCGGGGCGTAGTGGGCAATGGGGTCATCCAATTTGAACTTCCCCTGCTCATAGAGCGTCATTAGGGCCACGCCGGTGACCGGCTTGGTCATGGAATAGATCTGCACAATGGTGCTCCTGTCCATAGGTTTCTGGGCTTCCCGATCGGCAAAACCAAAGGCATTGAAGTAGGCCTCTTCACCCTGTTCATAGATGAGGGCGGAGATGCCGGCCACATGGCCCTGGGCCACATAGCTCTGTAATGTACGGTCCAAGCGTTGCACAGCGCTATCCGTGATGATGGTGGTAGGGACCGCTGGGCTTTTTTGTGGACGGTCCTTTTCTTTACAAGATAGTGCGGTGCACAACAAAAGGAAAAAGAAAAGCCGTGGTAATGTGTTCATCTTTGCGGTTTTTTCCAAACTTTAAAGGTAGGTAAATGAAGTTATATTGAGCCAAGAGCCATTTTTGTAAACTTAGAAATAGAAGGATCTACCCGCTGTTGGCCTCTTTTTCAAATTGGTTGTGAATGGCCAAAATGGCCAGGCCAAAGGCCACTGCAAAAACAATCAGGGCAGTGTTCACTAAGCCATCCACCGAAAAGGACAACCGGATCAAAATGGTAGTGATGACAAATCCGGAATTCCTGATCACCTTATGGTATTTATCGGTATAGAAAAAAGAGACCAGCAGCAAGAGGACATCCACAATGATCAGGATGGTAAAAAATTCATCAAAGAAGACATTGTTGATGTTCTTAAGCTCCTTAAGACTGCCATCATTGTCCGTAAATTCCAGATAGCCCCATTTCCCAAAGGTATAAAGGGCCAGCCCCAAAAGAACCGGTACAAGGATAAGGGCGGTCCATTTTTTAAAGGCTACGAAGCGGTTCAGGGACGTACTTAGTTCACTACCGTTTTGGTGCAGTGCCATACGGTTCTTGTTCTGCCTATAAAACCAAAAAAGAAGATAGAAGAGCATTAAAGAGGCAAGAATGTCATAGGTGAACTGTAGGTCGCTTTTTATCGTAAACCAATCCGTACTCAACTTTAAATTGGCCAAGTCCTTGAACAGCCTTCTTATTATGATCAAGCTGATGATCTCATACTGTTTGCTTACATACGTGGTTATGGAACGGGGCAAGTAGTAGACCAACAGGTACACCTCATAGACCAAGATAAATGAAAAAGGGGTGTATACGGCAGCAATGGGGCTGCCCAATAGCTCACTCTCTGGGTTGAGAAAGGGGAGATGGTCCGCAAAATAAATGAACCCAAGATGCACCAGAAAACTAACGATGGCCAAGACCAGAATGACCTGTTCAATGTATTTTTTGGACTTTTCCGATAGAAAAAGCCTCAAAAGCGGGGTGTGCAGGGATTCTATACTGGCCATTGTTAAAGATAGCCATTATAATTCAATGAATGGGTTCATGGTCAGTGCTGATGCCATTTTGGGATGCAAGTCTTCTATAGCACTTAGTAAGGTTGACCAAGAAGTGATTTTAAGCCCTCTTACAATAGTGCAATACAGTGCTTTCCCTAGGTCGATTTTTTCACAACCTTGCCAATCCCCGCTGCTGAGAAAGCTTGCAGTAAAAGGTCTTTTTCTTTTTCGTGGATATAGCCATCGGCTTTGGCAACATTTTCCAAAAGCTGCGCCAAATACTCTTTTTTGGCTTGTGGCAGTTTTTTCAAGAAGAATAGGCATTGCTCCACATCGAGGTTGCGTGCTTGCTGTATTAAGCTGCTATCAAAATCCAAATGCTGCATTAGATGTTGCATTTCATGGATTTCTGCGGGATGCACCACGCCATCCGCTAAGATAACGGAGTGTACAATGTTCACAACGGCCATTTTTTCGGCAGGGTCAAAGTCCATACTTAAGTGTGGTTGTTATTAAAGGGGCTAAGATAAACAAACCGCAACTTTTACAAAAAGGCCCTTACAGTTCGTCAGAGAGCCAACTCCGGACCTTGAATAGCAACAGTAGCTCTAGGACTATGGTGGGAAATTGGGTGAAAAGGCCCACGACCGCTAAAAGCACGGTAAGGAAAAAGAATGAGGTCAAGATTTCCAGACCTCCGGCCACATAGGCCAAGGCCCCTAATTTTTTTGCCGATTTCAAGATGGCAATGCCAAGAAGGATACCCACGGTGCCCATGATGATGGCCTCTGCCACCAAGATGGCCTCCAAGGGAAGGCTTGCATGGAACATGGAGAATATGTCATACAGGTAAAACAGCCCGTAAACCACCATGATGATAACAGTTATGATTTTCATAAGGTAGTTGCGGAGCAGCTTGCCGGCCACCAAAAAACCGTAGATGAAAAGCGCATAGCTCAAAAGGGCCACTATTTTAACGATCACATGAATAGTCTTCCCATACACATAGGTGTCTTCGGTAAAGCGGTACCAATCGGATATGCCTTCAAATGCCCCCACAAGCAGAAAAAGGATACCGCCAATGATGGCCGCCGTCAGCGCCCTCTGTGCGTACTTACTTTCAGTGGTACTCCCCAAGAACAGTTGGGCGGTAGGGTCTTTTTGCCCATACAGTTCCCCATAATCATGGTCAAGGGCAGATAAGATGGTCTTTATGGTGTAGCTTCTTGGGCTCACTTCTCCGTTCTCAATTCTTTGCAGGGTACGTACATTGATGTTGCAGCGTTCCACCAGTTCCTCTTGGGTGAAACCTTTCTGTTTGCGCAGGGATGAAATTTTAATGCCCAGTTCCGGTTGTTTCATGATGAAGGTTTTTTCTTGTTCGCCCTACAAGATTAGCCTCAATTTAAAAGGAATTTGCCGTATTTTGGAATATTTGGCCCGACATTCACACGGCATTTCAACATAAGTAGTTGATGCATAACGTTTTATTGAATTTCAGGTGATCAAAGCGTTTCCAACACGGTCTCCTCAGTATCAAAGGGTTTCAAGGCCTTCAGCCCATCTTCAACCGATTTTATGTCCTCAAAGACCAAGAGCAAGCGCAGGCCATTACGTGTTTTTTTCTCTTTGAGGGTACCCTGTTTGGGTCTACTTTGCACCCATTGCAGGATTTTTGTAAAGGCGGGGCTCTGGTAAAAGTCCGATTGCTGGTCTGCAATGAAATAACCAATGAGCTTGTTGGCCTTCATCACTACTTTTTCCAATCCCATGGCGTTGGCGATCCTCTTAATACGAACGGAATTCATTAGATCTTCAGCCTCGTTGGGCAGCTCACCGAACCGATCAATCAGATCCAGCTCAAACCTTTGCAGTTCCGCCTCGTCCTTTACTTGGTTCAATTGGGTGTACAGGTTAAGGCGTTCTGTGATGTTGTTGATGTAGGCATCTGGGAAGAGGAGCTCAAAATCCGAATCGATCTGGGTCTCCTTTACATAGATTTTTTCTTTGTGGCCCTCCACTTCTTCATACAGTTCCTTGAATTCATTTTCCTTGAGTTCCTCAATGGCCTCTGAAAGTATTTTCTGATAGGTCTCAAAGCCGATCTCATTGATGAAACCGCTCTGTTCCCCGCCAAGTAGATCCCCCGCACCCCGTATCTCAAGGTCTTTCATGGCAATGTTGAAACCGCTTCCCAGTTCCGTGAATTGTTCCAAAGCCTCTATGCGCTTGCGGGCATCTGTGGTCATGGACTCATAGGGCGGGGTAACGAAGTAACAGAATGCCTTTTTGTTACTGCGGCCCACGCGCCCCCGCATTTGGTGCAAATCGCTGAGCCCAAAGTTATTGGCGTTGTTGATGAAGATGGTATTGGCATTGGTGACATCCAGCCCACTTTCCACAATGGTGGTGCTCACCAGTACATCAAAGGCCCCGTTGATGAACTGCAGCATGAGTGTCTCCAGTTTTTTGCCCTCCATTTGGCCGTGGCCTATGCCCACCTTGGCATCGGGTACCAAACGTTGTATCATGCCGGCCACTTCCTTAATGTTCTCTATGCGGTTATGGATGAAGAAGATCTGGCCGCCCCGTTCTATTTCGTAGGCAATGGCATCCCTTACGGTCTCCTCGTTGAAGCGTATCACGTGGCTCTCTATAGGGTAGCGGTTGGGCGGGGCCGTGGTGATCACGGAGAGGTCCCGGGCCGCCATTAGGCTAAATTGCAGGGTTCTGGGGATGGGCGTGGCCGTTAGGGTTAGCACGTCCACATTTTCCTTGATGGACTTTAACTTATCTTTTACCGCCACACCGAATTTTTGTTCTTCATCCACAATGAGCAGTCCTAGATCCTTGAACTTCACGTTTTTGTTGACCAATTGGTGGGTGCCTATGATAATATCCACTTTGCCCTCTTCCAAGTTGGCCAAAGTTTCCCTACGCTCCTTTGCTGTCCGGAAACGATTCAGATAGTCTACCGTTACGGGCATGTCCTTTAGGCGTTCACTAAAGGTGCGGTGGTGTTGAAAGGCCAAGATGGTGGTGGGCACCAAAACGGCCACTTGTTTCCCATTGTCCACGGCCTTAAAGGCCGCCCTAATGGCCACCTCGGTCTTACCAAAGCCCACATCGCCACAAATGAGTCGGTCCATGGGCCGTTCGCTTTCCATGTCCTTTTTGATGTCCTCCGTAGCGGTGCTCTGGTCTGGGGTGTCCTCATAGATGAAGGAGGCCTCCAGCTCGTTTTGCAGGTAGCTGTCCGGCGAATACTGAAAGCCTTTTTCCAACCGCCTCTTGGCGTAGACCTTAATGAGGTCAAAGGCAATTTTCTTAACACGGGCCTTGGTCTTGTCCTTTACCTTTTTCCAAGCTCCGGAGCCCAGTTTATAGATTTTGGGAACGGCCCCGTCCTTACCGTTGAACTTGGATATTTTGTGCAGGGAATGGATGCTCACGTAGAGGATATCGCGTTCGCCGTACATGAGCTTTATGGCCTCTTGTTTCTTGCCCTCCACATCTATTTTTTGCAGTCCGCCGAACTTGCCTATACCATGGTCTATGTGGGTCACATAATCCCCGATCTCCAATTTATTCAACTCCTTTAGGGTGATGGCCTGCTTCTTGGCATACCCGTTTTTAAGGTGGAACTTGTGGTAGCGCTCAAAAATCTGGTGGTCCGTATAGCAGAGCAGCTTTAGGTCATGGTCCAAAAAACCTTGGTGCAGGGGAAAGACAAGGGTTTTGTAGGGCACCTTTTCTGAAACCTCCTCAAAAATATCATGGAAGCGCTTGGCCTGCTGTTCAGAAGCACAGCAAATAATGTTGTCATACCCCTTGGCATGGTGCTCGTTGAGGTTTTGGATGAGCAGATTGAATTTTTTGTTGAAGGCCGGTTGGGGAGCGGTGTTGAAGGCAAGGGTCTCCATGGCCGTTGCACCGGGTTCCGTACCGCCCAAGGAAATACACCTAAAATGCTGTAATTGTGCCTGGAAGGCAGGCCCATTTAAAAACAGGTCTTCTGGGTTGGCGTGTTTCAGTGCGTCTGGGAGGGTGCTAAAGGCCTCTTTTGCCTTGGCATAGAAATCATCCAGACGGCCATAGAGGAGGCTTTGGTTCTTGCAGCAGACCACGGTCCTATCTGAGATATAGCCCAGAAAGCTCTCCCGTTTTTCCACCAAGGTCTTATTGGCCACATTGGGAACAATGGTGATTTTCTTCACCTTTTCCGTAGAGAGCTGGGTCTCCACATCAAAGGTGCGGATACTGTCAACTTCATCACCAAAAAACTCCAACCGGTAGGGGACATCGTTAGAGAAGGAAAAGACATCCACAATGCCACCACGCACGGAAAATTCCCCGGGCTCGGTCACAAAGTCCACCCGTTTGAACTTGTATTCAAAAAGCACTTCGTTCAAAAAATCCAAAGAGAGCGTATCGTTCAATTGGATCTTCAAGGTGTTTTTGTCCAGCTCTTTACGGGTCACCACTTTTTCAAAGAGGGCATCGGGGTAGGTGACGACAAGCGCAGGTTTTTTTCGGGAATTGATGCGGTTGAGCACTTCTGCCCGTAGGAGCACGTTGGCATTGTCCGTTTCCTCTATCTGGTAGGGCCTTCTATAGCTGCCGGGATAGAAGAGCACATCCTTATCACCAATGATCAGTTCCAGGTCATTGAGGTAATAGGCCGCTTCTTCCTTGTCGTTGAAAATGAGCAGAAATGGACTGTCACACGACCGAAAGAGGGAAGCCATGACAAAGGATAGTGAGGAACCTACCAGTCCTTTTACCGCTATGCCCCCATCCGTTTTCTCCCCATCCTTGGAGTCCAAAAGGTCATTTTGGTCCATGAGGGCCTCCAGTTTCCGGAGTTTCGGAGACTGTGCTACCCGTTCTAGTATGGATGATTTGGTCAATCCAATAAATTTGCGGCAAAAGTAACCCTGAGCGACATACCATACAATTTTTTCCCTTGTCAATTTGGACTTTCACCAGGAATGCAACAGGGTTAATGGTCATTTCAATAGGGTTTGCAGGTCAGGGGGAATAGGATTGGTATGCGTGAAGCTTTTTTCTTTTGGCGAAGGACCTCCTCTAAAAGGGTGTGCGGCTATCAGGACAAGGCCGGTCCTATGGCTCACCACTTCATCTCCACATCAAAGCAGTTGCGAACGTCCCTTATCACCGTATGGCCGTAATAGGCAGCGGCCAATAACAATTCCGATCCGCCTACGATGTACGGATTTAGAAAACCCACTATTTGGGTCCCCAGCATGCCTGCCAAGACACCGGAATTCATAAGAAGCAATACAATCAATACACTTGAAGTTTTCATATGTAACGTGTTTTAGGATTTTGTATAAAGGTCAGTATCCAGGCCGCAACGTGTCTTGGTTATTTCACCAAAAAGGGGGATTATTTCTGCAATGGCCTACTGATTGTAGGGAGTATTTTGTCATTATAGATAGTAAAATATTCATAAACAACTAGTTACGAAATTCCGTAGGGCTCTCGCCAACCGTCTCCTTAAAAGCCTTGCTGAACCAATTGGGGTCGTTGAACCCTGTGGAAAAAGCAACCTCGGCAACCGTTTTTTCAGAATGGGTAAGGAGTTCCTTGGCCTTTTCCAAACGCACGTGCCTAATGAAGATGGCGGTACTTTTATCAGTTAGGGCCTTTAGTTTTCGGTAGAGCTGTGAGTCGCTCAAGGCCAGGTCTTTGGCCAATTGAGCACTGTCATACTTGGCATTGTCCAAGTTTTTGTGCACCAAGGCAACGGCCTTGTTCAGGAATAGCAGGTTTTTATCCGGCGGTAGGGCGTTTTTTGCTTGTTTTTGAAGCATGGACGTTTTGTATTTGGCCTGCAACCGTTTTCTTTTCTCAATGAGCTTGGTAATGCGCAAGAGCAGTTCTTCTTCATTGAATGGCTTTGACAAATAGGCATCCGCTCCGCTTTTTAGCCCCTCCAAGCGGTCCTCGTCCAAAGACTTCGCGGTGAGCATAATAATGGGAATGTGGCTGGTCCCCTCATGGTTTTGGAGCTTATGGGTGAGTTCATAGCCATCCATTAGGGGCATCATGACATCAGTGAGGATGACATCCGGAATTTCCTTTAAGGCTATTTCAAAACCCTCTTGGCCATGGTATGCGAACAATAAATGGTAGTGCTCATGTAGGCGGGAGCCAATGTAGGTGGCTATATCGGCATTGTCCTCCACGACCAGAAGCGTATGGGCAGCCGCCTCTCTGGTAAGTTCCCTTTCCGCAAAGGATTGCTCTGGCTGTTGTTGCGCGGCCGTAGGTTGGAATTCTTCCGGAACTAAACCCTCATCCTTATCGGCCTTCGCTGCCCTTTTGGACAACGGAAGTTTAACTTTGAACGTAGTGCCCATGTCCTCAATGGAATTTACGGTGATCTCACCACCCATTAAGGAGATCAGTTCCTTGGTAAGGGACAGCCCTATGCCGGTGCCCGAAGTTTTGTCCGAGGTTTTTGAAGAGCGATAGAACCTATTGAAAATAAAGGGAAGCTCGTCTTTTGGAATGCCCAGGCCCTGGTCTTGTATGGTGATCGCCGCGCAATCCCCTTCTTGGGCCACCAACACTTTTACGGTGCTTCCTTCTTCAGAGAATTTGAGGGCATTGCTGATGAGATTGTAGAGTATTTGGCGCATTTTTCCCGTATCCACATCCGTCATGACCACGTCTTGGGCCTTAACATACTTTAATTGGATGTTATGGGTTAGGGCGAGACTGGAAAAGCTTTGAACGATATAGTGGGTATACGCCGCTAGATCAATGGGGGCAATGTTCAGGGTTACATTGCCCGTTTCCAATTGGGCCAGATCAAGCATCTCATTGACCAATTTCAGTAGGTTTTTACTATTTTGTTCTATGGCATTTAGGGGAAGCTGCAACTTTGGACTCTCCCGGAATTCATGGCCCAAGGTGTTCAAATAGCCCAATATAACCGTCAGGGGCGTTCTGAACTCATGTGTGATATTGGTAATGAGCTTTGATTTTATCCCATCCAACTCTTTGAGCCTTTTGGCTTCTTGTGATGCCATTTTTTGCCGTAGCCGGAAACGGTACATCAAATACCCTGTTCCCAAGAAGAGCATGGCATACGCCAGATAGGCCAAGTTGCTGTTGTACCATGGCGGTATCACAACAATTTCCAGTTCCAACGGGTCTTTTTGCCAAAAGCCATCCCTAGAACTGCCCTGTATCCTTAACGTCTGTGCTCCCTTGGGCAGTTGCAGCAGTTGCAGTTCATTGGTATAGCCAAGGGCATTCCATGGTCCCCCTCCCAGGGAATAATGGTACTGGGTATTTTTATTGGGGCGGTAGTCAAAATCCGTGAACTGTATGTAGCATGGAAAGGAATCGTGGTTCAGCGTAATTTTTTCAGCCTTGCTAAACCCAATATCCAATACCTCTGGGTGGGTGATCGGGTTCACTTCGCGGTCCTTGATCGTAAGGGAGGTCAAAGACAGTTTCCCTTGCCGATCTAATTGGTGTACGTTGGTGGGCGTAAAAAAATTGTACCCGTTGATGCCCCCAAAATAGAGCATATTGTAGTCTTGGTCATTGAAATGCGCACCTAAGTTGAATTCCGAACTTTGCAGTCCGTCCTTTACGGTAAAATGGGTGAACTTTTCACTGTTTTTGTCAAAACGAAACAAGCCATTGTTGGTGCTCATCCAGAGTAGGCCATCGGCATCTTCCAATAGATTATAGACGAAATCATCGGCCAGCCCTTCCTCTTTTCCGTAGTGGGTAAAGGTGTCATCTTCTTCATTGTACTTGGCAATACCACTTTCCGTGGCCACCCACAGGGTCTGTTCAGTATCCAGGAAAGTATGGAGTACGCTATTGTTCTTCAGTTCCCCGGGCCTGCCATTGGCGCGGTATGTTTTAAAATGGGGACTTTGATAATTTTCTTCCTTAAAGGTGAGAAGATTGAGCCCGTTCTCTGAGCTGATCCAATACCGGTCCTTATTATCCTGTACCATGTTGTACACCACATCTGAACTTAGGGAAGTTTCCCCAGTCTTCATACCATAGTGCTCAAAGGATATTTGGTTTTGGGAAATGTTCCCCGTAAACCTGTTGAGTCCGCCCCCATAGGTACAGACCCACATGGTTCCAAAACGGTCTTTGTAAACGCTTCTGGTTTTGTCATTGCTCAAGGACTTTGGATTCTTTTCATCAAAATAAAATGACGTGATCTTTGGCCGTTCCGGATCAAAACCATTTAGGGAAATGACGGAAACACCTTTGGTGGTGGCTACCCAGAGGTTGTTGTCATCATCTTTGGCCATGCCCCTTATTACGTCATACGCCAATTTTTGCGCTGTGCTTTCTTTTGAAATGACATGGGTGTTGCCGTTGCGGTCAATGCAGTTGATTCCCTTACGGGTGCCAACGAATACATAATCGTCATCTTTAAAGATGGAAAAGACGTAGTTGTTCGTCAAGGCCGGATGGGTATCGGGGTTAACGGTCTTAAAGACGTTCAAACCTTCTGAAGCAATGTCCAAATTGTTGGTTCCGATATACATCAGCCCATCCTGCACCAATACATCGTAGACCCTGTTGCTGGTAATGGTGTTGGCATTCACCAAGTCGCCCTTGTACACCCTACCGGAAGCAAACCTGCCCGTAGTCCTATCCAGATCGTTTAAAATGAAAAACCCGTTGTCCGTGCCCAGATAAAGTTTGTTTTGAGCACTATAAATGGATTCTATAAAAAGTACCTCGTCTGAGCTTTCATCATGCTCGATGACATCTAGGGCAAGGCTCTTGTCCTGGGGCGCTTGGTATAGATAAAGGCCACGGGAAGTCCCCAACAGCCAATCATTGTCATAAGGTACGATTTCCTCGATGCTTCCGGGAAAAATGGCTTTGGAGACAGACCATTCGTCCAGGTTATCCAAGCGTCCTTTTAGAATGTTACCCGATTTGGTTCCCAAGATAATGTCCTTGTCCTTAATGGCTATGGCCGTAATGTTCTTATTCTTTGCAGCGTATTGTGTGGATGCATACTTGTCCTCTTTTCTGAGCACTACCAGACCTGTTTGGGAGGCGTTGGTATACACATTACCGTGCGCATCCATGGCCAGGGTAAGGTAGTTTCCGTCTTCCAAGGGTGCTTTCTGAAAGGTATCCGTATCTGGGTTGTAATAGCAAATTCCTTTGCCACCTGTAGCGATCCATAAGGTGCCGTCGTCATGTTGCACTAGGCGATTAATGAAATTGCCCGCTAGGGAGCGTGGATCGTTCTCATTGTTTTGGTAGATCTTGAAGTTTTTGCCGTCAAAGCGGTTCAGTCCGTCCTGGGTACCCAACCAAAGAAACCCATCATTGGTCTGTGTGATACAGCGTATGGTCTGTTGGCTAAGTCCATCTTCAAGACCATAATGCTGAAAATATAGGTCTTGTGCCACGCCTAACTTCATGGCCAAGAGAAATAAACAAACAAGAGAAAATCTATTCACCGGGTTATTGTTTTGCCTCGTTATAGGGCTGAAAACATGTTAAATTTTAACAAAAATGAATCAATTCCAAAATGGAAATGTATTTCTTGAGTGTTTTTATGGATGATTGGTAGTGTTTTGTGTTATAAATGTACCCAAGTCAGTTATTGCATCTTAGAAATGTTGGCCTGCCCTATGTCACAAATATTGAGTTGACCTTCACTAATTCGAATAAAGGGAAGACTGAGTTGTTGTTCTAATGGATAAGGCCGGCCTTTACTTTTTTTGAAGGCGCTTAAAAAAAGGATTACTTTGTCTATAGGTGTAACCTTGCCAAAGGATGTAGGCAAGCAGCACAGCGGCGCCCACCAAGGCCGTGAGGGCAATCCCTTGGAAAGTGTTCCAGTGCCTTATGCAAATGGCCACCAAGGCCCAAACGCCCACAGTGGCAAACTCGCGCATATGCCGGGTCTTTACCATGAAAAGATTGAGTGCGGTGGCGATGCCAATCATGATGATGGTCCAGCTGGTTTCGGACAACGGGGCGCCATTCCACCCCAGTTTGGTAAGATAAGCGGATACATTGGCGATGGTGGCCACGGCAATCCATCCGCTGTACAAGCATATGGGCCACCAGACAAAGGCAATGGTGGCCCTAGGGGCGTCCCATAATTCCATATGGGTGTTCAAAATGATCTTGATCAGGGCAAATAGGATGCCCAGCATGATCACAACGGACAAGCCCGTTTGATCATAGACAAACGCGATGACCCAAGCACTGTTCAGAACATTGGCCAAGCAGAACCAATATCCAATTTGACGAATAAAATCGGCCGATCGGTCACTGAAAAAAGCCCGTTGTACCTGAAAAATGGCAAAAGCCAACAGTCCCAAAAAAATAAGCCCCCAAATGGCAAAGGCATAGCTGGCTGGGGTAAAGAGATTGTCATAGCGCTGGCTGACTTCCCCAATGGTAGTATTGTTCAACCGTAGGGCCTGGGAGATATAATTCACACCAATGACCAAAAGGACGGAAAAAAAGTTGAGAAGGGCCAGAAACTTTTGCATGACAGTCGTTTTTGTAAAAATATGCGAAACGCAATACGAACGCGTGCCCAAATGAAAAAAAAGGGTGCCAAGTAGCGTCTTTGGCCTTCAGGTCTTGCGCGGGTGTACTTGAACGGGAAGTACGGTATCCCCCAAAATGGCAAAGACCTCACATTCTTTGGTGACCGCCACCGTATGGGAGCCTGTGAATTCGCCCATGGCCGGCAAGATCAGTTGTACGGATGATTTGTAAAAGCAGCGCAGCCTTACGGACTGCCTACCGAGCCCCGTAAGGCGTATAGCCGGGTGTATGTGTCCTGAAAAATTGAACCAACCCGCCCGTTCCTCCGGGTGGTGGGTCATGAAAAAACCCTTGTATGAAAGTTCTGGGGTAACGGCAATGCCCAAGGCCTCATATTTCAAGGGCGATATGATATCATGGTTGCCCACCACCAAAGTGATCTTCAGTGTTTTTTGGGCCACCCATGCTTCAAAGAGATCCCACTCCTTATTTACGGAAGAGTGGAACAGGTCTCCCATAAAGACCAGATGGGCCGGTTTAAAGTGGGCAATGGCCTGATCCATGGTCTCGAAATTTTTTAGGATGGCCTGTTGGGGCACAGCGGCCCCGAACTTCCTAAAATGGGATATTTTGCCCAAATGAACATCGCTCAACATCAAAAGGGAGCGGTCCTCCCAAAATAGCGCCCCGGTAGGATGCATGTGAAAACACTGGTCCTGTATGTTCAGCGAAAGGGTATCCATAAGGGCAAAGGTAAAATTTCGCGGTTGTTTTTGTGAGAGTTATTTTCTACTTTGGAAGCAAGCAACCGCAACCTTTTATGAAACGTCTGTATGTCATTGGGAGTTCCAACACGGATATGGTGGTGAAGACCCAGCGCTTTCCAGAGCCTGGGGAGACCCTTCTTGGGGGCGATTTTTTCATGTTCCCTGGCGGGAAGGGGGCCAACCAAGCCGTCGCGGCCGCGCGGGCCGGCGGAGACGTGCACTTTATCTGTGCCGTGGGCGATGATGTCTTCGGTACTAATGCGATGCATGGCTATATCCGTGAGGGCATGGATGTTTCCCAGACTTTGATCATTCCCAAAAAAGCTTCTGGAGTGGCTTTGATCACCGTGAACGGGGATGGGGAGAATGAAATTGTGGTGGCCTCCGGCACCAATGCCCTATTGGGGGCCGACCATGTGGAACAGGCCCTGAGAGACCATCAAGAACCGGCCATGGTGCTCACGCAATTGGAAACACCAATGGATACCGTGGCCCATTTGGCAGGTTTGTGCCGTAGTAAAGCGTGGCCCCTGATCATAAACCCTGCCCCGGCACAGCTCCTTAACCGTGAAATATTGGAACATCTTTTCTTGATTACCCCTAATGAGACCGAGGCACAACTATTAACGGGCATTACGGTGAATGATGAAAAAAGTGCTGCCGAGGCGGCTAGGGTGTTCATGG
Organism: uncultured Maribacter sp.; assembly: GCA_937125035.1. Classification (GTDB taxonomy): domain Bacteria; phylum Bacteroidota; class Bacteroidia; order Flavobacteriales; family Flavobacteriaceae; genus Maribacter. Next base: position 18,912 of record CAKZLG010000282.1, read on the forward strand.
AAAAAGGGGTGCACCATGTCATTATCACCATGGGGTCCAAAGGATCATTTTTCAAAAGTGCCGAAGATTCTTTTTTTGTTCCTGCCCAAAAGGTCCAAGCGGTGGATACCACGGCCGCGGGAGATGTATTCAACGGGGTGCTTGCCGTATGCTTGGCAGAGGGTTTGCCTTGGAAAGACGGTATGGTAAGGGCCACGAAGGCCGCCGCCCTATCCGTGACCAAAATGGGGGCACAGGATACGGCCCCGTATAAACAAGAGTTTACCTAAATTCATTGCCATGTTCATCATAGAAACCTATGCCATAGCCGTTTTATTCTGTATCGTGACCATGCTTGCATGGGGCTCTTGGGCCAACACGCAAAAATTGGCCGCCAAAGACTGGCGTTTTGAACTGTTCTATTGGGATTATGTCTTTGGCATCGTTCTATTTGCCCTGCTCTTTGCCCTGAGTGCGGGGAGTATGGGGCAAGAGGGGCGCCCTTTTATAGAGGACCTGGCCCAAGCGGATACCGCAAGTCTTTGGTCGGCCTTCTTAGGGGGCATTCTCTTTAATCTGGCCAATATTCTATTGGTGGCCGCCATAGCCGTGGCCGGTATGTCCGTGGCCTTCCCGGTGGGGATTGGCCTTGCCTTGGTGGTAGGGGTCATTGTCAATTATCTGGATGCCCCAGTGGGGGATTCCACGCTGTTGTTCACAGGGGTGAGCCTTGTAGTGCTGGCCATTTTGCTCAATGCAAATGCGTATAGGCGCCTATCTGCCCACCAAAGCAAAGTGCCCTCCAAAGGACTGCTGTTGGCCGTGGTGGCCGGCCTGCTCATGGGACTGTTCTACAAGTATGTGGCCAATGCCATGTTTCCTGATTTTGAGACGCCCTTGACCGGGAAGCTCAGCCCCTATACTGCTGTCTTTATTTTTGCCCTGGGCATCTTGGCCAGTAATTTCGTATTCAATACATTTCTCATGAAACGCCCATTTGAGGGTACGCCCTTGGCCTTTACGGATTACTTCAAGGGTAGCCGAAAAAGCCATGGTATGGGCATTTTGGGGGGCATCATTTGGTGCGTGGGCATGTCGTTCAGCATCTTGGCCTCAGACAAGGCAGGGCCGGCCATTTCCTATGGGCTGGGGCAGGGGGCCACCGTGGTGGCGGCCCTTTGGGGCATCTTTGTTTGGAAGGAGTTCAAGGGCGCTCCAAAAGGGGTGGGCGGTATGTTGAACGCCATGCTGCTCCTTTATATCCTTGGTCTTGGTCTGATCATAGCGGCCCGGTAGGGCTGTTTTTTCAGGGCGATGTATTTTCTGGTGGCCCATAAAGATGCTGCGCGTACGTATCTTGGGGGCATCAAAACCCCATGATAGCTTATTTCATGAGTTGCGCCGCCATTTTTTTGATGCGGTCCTCCAAGGTCTCGCTAGATAGTTTTTCACGGCTCAGCCGGTCGGTGATCAAGGGGAAGGAAAAGGGGGTAGCTTTTTTACAGGCCTTCCAAATGATTTTTTGTTCGGCAATGCGTTCTAAGGAACGTCGCAACCGAAACTCCTCCAACTGGTGCTCAAAGGTTTCCGTAAAGGCCTGTTGAAACAGCAGGTTGTCCGGTTCATAGTCCCTAAAGACCTCAAACAACAATTGGGAATTGCTTTGCAGATGCTTCATTTTTATGCCCTTGTTGGGGTAGCCCGTAAAGACCATGCCGCTGATGATGGCAATATCCCTGAATTTTCGCCGGGCCATTTCCGTGGCATTGAGGCTTTTTTGAAGGTCGTCCAACAAATGGGCTGTTGTAAAGAGGTCATTGTCCAACACTTCCTGGATGTCCACGGGCTGGTCGGAGAGCAGTTCAAAACCATAATCGTTAAAGGCCAAGGAAAAGGAAATAGGCCCCAAAAGGCTGATGCGATAGCCCAAAAGGCTGCCCATGGCCTCGTGTACAAACCGGCCCTCAAACGGGTAAAAAATGTGGTGGTGGCCTTCACGGGTCTTGAAGGTCTCGATCAGGAATTCATTGGGCTTCGGTACCATGCTCTCCCGCCGTTGCCGTTCAAAGATATGGGCCAGGGATCGGATCTCTACGGATTGGTCCTTGGGGTCGGCATCTGAAGTGTAGAGTTCTTCCCTCAGTAATTTGGACATCTGGGCAGAGAGGGTGAGGCGGCTGCCCATCCAGCTACTTACCTTGTTCGTTTTTTTGCTGGAATTCCGTACATGCACCTGCATTTCCTTGATGCGTATGAACTCTAGGTTGCGCCCTGCGAAGGTAAAGACATCACCTCGGTTGAGCTTGGAGATGAAGTATTCCTCAATAGTGCCGATATAACCTCCTTTTTGATAGCGCACGGTAAGGTTCACATCCCCCACAATGGTGCCGATCTGAAAGCGGTGGCGCATGGCAACGCCCCTGTTGCTTACATGAAAACGGCCGTCTTGAGCCACCTCCACTTTTTTGTATTCATCATAAGACTGAAGGCTTTGACTGCCCAGCACCAAAAAATTGAGCAGCCATTGCCATTGCTCCTTCGTAAGGGTCTGGTAGCAAAAGGTATCCGCGATCTCCCTGTATAGGATATCCGGATAAAAACCGTCTGAAATGGCCAGCGTGGTAAGGTACTGCAAGAGCACATCAAAGCTATTGAGGTAGGGCACACGGTCTTCCATGGCATTTTGCTTCACCGCTTGCTGCAGGGCGGAGGCCTCAATGAGCTCAATGGCATGGGTGGGCAGAAAATAAATGACACTTTCCTTGCCCGGTCTATGGCCGCTCCTGCCCGCGCGCTGTAAAAAGCGTGCCACCCCTTTGGGCCCGCCGATCTGTACCACGGTTTCAACCGGGGCAAAATCCACCCCAAGGTCCAAGCTGGACGTACATACCACGGCCCTCAAACTCCCATTACGTATGGCATTCTCTACCCAGACACGGGTCTCTTTATTAATGCTGCCATGGTGCATGGCAATATCCCCGGCCAGTTCCGGATGTTTTTCCAATATTTTTTGAAACCAGATTTCGCACTGGCTCCGTGTATTGGTAAACAATAACGTGGTCTTGCTGTTATTGATAATGGGGATAACGGCTTCCAGCAGATGCAGGCCCAAATGGCCCCGCCACGGAAAGGTCTCCATTTTTTTGGGGATGATGCTTTTTACGGTGATTTTTTTGTTGAGGTTGGCCTTGATCATGACCGAATTTTCCAAGGCCTGGGAATGGGGTCCCAAAAGCACATCACGGGCCTCCTCCAGATTACCAATGGTGGCCGAAATGCCCCAGATCCGAAGGTTTTTGGCAACGGTCTTTAACCGGGATAGGGCCAACTCCATCTGTACGCCGCGCTTGGTACCCAAGAGCTCATGCCATTCATCCACAACAATGGCCGTGCAGTCTTTGAAAAGCTTGTCGTAGCCCTTGGTGGCCAATAATAATTGCAAGCTTTCGGGAGTGGTGATCAGCAGGTCTGGCATCTGTTTTTTCTGTAGGGCGCGTTCCTTGGTGCTGGTATCACCAGAACGGATGCCCACGGTCATTTGGGTGCCCAGATCAGTGGCCACCCGCTCGGCAGATTGTCTTATTTCCTGCGAAAGCGCACGCAGGGGCGTGATCCAAATGGCCTTGAGCCCTTTTTTGTGCTTGTTGCCATAGTCAGGATTTTGTTTGATGTAGTTCAATACGATGGGAAACCAAAGGGCGTAGGTCTTGCCGCTACCCGTAGGTGCGTTCAAAAGCCCGTGCTTTCCTTGGAGAAAGGCCTGCCATGTTTTTTTCTGGAAGGGGAAGGGCGACCAACCTTGCCGATCGAACCAATTTTCGGCAATGGTAAAAAGGGCTTTCGGGTTCATTTAAGATGGTATCAAAGCTTTTAAATCCTCCAAACTATTGGCTTCTTCTATTTTTTTGTCCTTTCGCCATCGCAAAATCCTTGGAAACCGCGTGGCCACGCCACTTTTATGACGTTTGGATAGGGCGATGCCCTCAAAGGCGATCTCAAAGACATGATGGGGCGTCACCGACCGTACCGGACCAAAACGCTCCAAGGTGTTTTTCTTTATCCAGGCATCCACTTTTCTAAATTCGGCATCCGTGAGTCCGGAATAGGCCTTGGCAAAGGTGACCAACTCCTTTTCCCCCGCTTCGTTTACCTCCCAAAGGGCAAAGGTATAATCCGTGAACAGATTGCTCCTTCTGCCATGGCCCCTCATGGCGTATGTGAGTACCGCATCAATGGTCAGGGGATCCACTTTCCATTTCCACCAGTCGCCCTTTTTGCGGCCCACAAGGTAAGGGGAATCCTTTCTTTTGAGCATCAATCCTTCACTGTGCTTATCGCGGGAAAGGTCTCGCTCCTTGGCAACGGCCTCCCATGAGTCAAAGGCCATCGTTTCCGAGAGTTGCAATGGCAGGTCATTTGTGCTTTGCTTAGGGGCCATTTGGTTTTGGTGGCTCAGCGGAGGGGAAGCCACTTGATCGAACAAGGCTTCCAACAGCTTCCTGCGTTCTAGAAAGGGTTGGGTACGGATGTCCTTTCCTTGCCATTCCAAGAGGTCATAGGCTTTAAGCACCACAGGTACTGTTTCCAGAAGGTTTTTGGAGATGGTTTTTCGTCCAATCCGTTTTTGTAGCTCATTGAAGGTTCCTATTTGTCCTTGGGGATACGGAAGAATTTCCCCGTCCAGCACTGTGCCATTCGGTATTTTGCCCAAGAATTTTTCAAATTCCGGATATTTATCGGTCACCAGTTCCTCGCCCCGGCTCCATACGAAGAGCTCATTGTTTCGGAGGATGACCTGGGCACGGATACCGTCCCACTTATGTTCCACGGACCATTCATGGACATCGCCCAGACCCGTCACAGTATCCTCTAAAGCATAGGCCAGATAAAATGGGTAGGGTTTGGAGAGGAAATCACTTTCTTTTTCCTCCAATACCAAGTCTTGGAAGGTGATCGTACTGGGATCCCACTTGCCCATTAATTTATAGGCCAGCACGTCCTCATCAATGCCCGTGGCCTTTGCCAGGGCCTTGGTCATTAATTTTTGGCTTACCCCAATGCGAAATCCGCCGGTGATCAATTTGGTGAACACAAAACGCCCGTAGTAATCCAACTGCTTCCAATTGTCCTTTAGATAGGCTTTTTTGTCGGCCTCAGGCTGTTTTTTCAACCTGATCATCTCTTCCAGGAATTGGGTCAGGGATTTTTCTGTAGGTTCTTTGTGTGGCGGTATGACCAAGGCAATGGTCTCTGCCAGATCGCCCACAATATGATAGCTTTCCTCAAACAACCAAAGGGGAATGTTCGCCAGTTCTGAGGCCCATTCCCGTAAAAGGGTGGTATTGACCGGTCTTGGCGGTCTACGGTGGGAAAGGATGGCAATGGTCCAAACCTTGTCCTTATCCGTGGCCTCCTTGAAGTAATTGGCCAAGGCGTTTACCTTAATGGTGGTCTTGTTGGTGCTATCCAGCGTTTTTATGAGTTGTGCAAACCCATTCATTCCCGGTTCCCCATTGCGCATGGGGTGGATCTCATTCTCTTGGTCACGGGTTCTATTATCGCTCATGGTGATGTGGCTGTTTCAGCGCCTCCTTTCGTTCGGGAGGGTTCTGTGTCTTTGTCCAAGGATTCCTCGGCACTTTCCTCATCGCCCAATTCCACAGTTTTGCCCTGGGGGGCCAGAGGTCTGGCATCGTACCCCAATTCGCGCAGGTATCTGGAGAAAATATCAGTATACCCGTGTGTGCATAAAATGGTTTCTGCCCCCGTGGCCGCTACACTGTCCAACAGTCCCTGCCAATCACAATGATCGCTCAAAACAAAGCCGCGGTCTATGGCCCTACGGCGGCGCGCGCCCCTAAAGGTCATCCACCCACTGGCCGAAGCGGTAGTAAAGGGCACCATCTTACGAATCCAGCTGCTGCCATGGGCGCTGGGGGGCGCTAACACTAGGCTGCCCCGTAGGGCCTCTTTTTTGGTGTCCTGGGTAATACGGGTGGTCATGGGAAATGGGACCATGGGGCGCAAGACATTGGTCATGTTCTCTATGGCGCCATGGGTATATATGGGTCCTATATTGGGGTCTAGGTGCTTCAGCAGACGCTGTGCCTTTCCCAAACTGTACCCAAAAAGCACGGTGGTCTTGCCCTCTGTGCGGTTTTGCTGCCACCAGGTATTGATGTCCTCGTGGACTTCCTGTTGTGGACGCCAACTGAATGCGGGCAGGCCAAAGGTACATTCCGTGATAAAGGTTTGGCAGCGCACGGGCTCAAAGGGCGTGGAAATGCCGTCGTCCTCTATCTTATAATCGCCTGTAAACACCCAAACCTCACCTTGGTGCTCCACCCTGATCTGTGAAGAACCTATGATGTGGCCGGCAGGATGCAGGCTAAAGCGCACATTGTTCACCATAAAAGATTCCCCCCATGCCTTGCCCAAGGCATTTATGGGCCCCAATCTGTGCTGTATGATGGGAAGGTTATTATGATGGGTAATGTAGGATTTGTGTCCCCAGCGGCTATGATCGGCATGCCCGTGGGAAATGATGGCCTTGTCCACGGGCCGCCAAGGGTCCAGGTACACATTGGCCCTTTTACAATAAATGCCCTTATCCGTATATTGTAACAGCGGTTCTTTCATAGCAGGGTGAAGTTACAAATTTAGGAAGTAAACATTGTTGTAAGGGATGTTAAGGGTGACCCTAAAAAAAATTATATTTGTCGCTGTACTTAAATTGAAGATATGTCGATCAAAGATTTATATGGCAACCCGGAATACAGCAGTAACTTGGCCCATTTTGCGGCTTTGGCCACCTTGGCGGCCTCAGATGGCCCCATAATGAAGGAAGAACAGGAACTTTTGGACCGGTTTGCCCGGAAATTGAGCATTTCGGAAAAGGATTATGAAAAGGTCATGGATCCTGCCAACAAATTTCCCATTGCGCCCCAAGTGCATTCTGAACAGCGATTGGAGCGCTTGTACGATTTATTTAGAATTGTGTTTTTGGACAATAAAGTGGATGATCAGGAAATGGTATTGCTCAAACGGTATGCCATTGGACTTGGGTTCTCCTCAGCGCACGCGAACACCATCATAATGCGTTCCGTAGCGATCTTCAGTGGAAAAATAGACTATGAGGATTACCTTTATCTATTGAAAAAATAGAAGGTACGTAACGGTAAAGGTGCTGTCAGTGCCTTTTTTATTGGTACTTGGCCAAAAATTCCTGAAGTTTTTCCACCATTTTCCTACTGCCACAGAAAAAGGGCACCCTTTGATGAAGTTCCGTTGGTTCTATGTCCAAAATGCGGTTTTTGCCGCCAATGGCCAGTCCGTTGGCCTGTTCCGCTAAAAAAGCCATGGGATTGCACTCGTAAAGCAGCCGGAGTTTACCGCTTTGGGTGACGCTGCTCTTCGGGTACATATAAATACCGCCCTTGATCATATTGCGGTGAAAATCCGACACCAGTGAGCCAATGTACCTGGAGGTATAGGGGCGATTCTCCTCTTCCATCTGGCAATATTTTATATAGTCCTTGACCCCGGGATGAAAGTGGACGTAGTTGCCCTCGTTGACGGAATAGATGGTGCCTTCCTCAGGGAACTGCATATTGGGATGGGATAGGTAAAAAGTGCCCAGGGCTGGGTTCAGGGTAAATCCGTTGACTCCATCACCAGTGGTATAGACCAACATGGTAGAGGTGCCATACACCACATAACCCGCTGCCACCTGCTTATGGCCGGGCTGCAAGAAATCTTCCAAAGTCACGGGTGTGCCCACCGGGGTGACCCTTCGGTATACCGAAAAAATGGTTCCCACGGAAACGTTTACATCAATATTGGAGGAGCCGTCCAAGGGGTCAATGAGTACTATGTATTTGTTCTGGTGGTTTTCATCGTGGCTGTTGATGGAAACAAAACTATCTTCCTCCTCGGAGGCAATGCCACATACGATTTCACGGTTGGTGAGTGTCTGAATGAACTTTTCATTGGCAAAGACATCCAACTTCTGTTGGTTCTCTCCCTGTATGTTGGTATCGCCGGCCAACCCTATGATGTCCACCAAACCCGCCTTGTTCACCTCATGGTTCACTACTTTTGCCGCCAAGCGGATGGCATTGATCAATTTGGAAAGTTCCCCAGAGGAATACTGAAAGGAATTTTGGTTTTCAATAATGAATTCTCCAAGGGTCTGGTTGCGCTTTGGTACCATGAAAGTGCTGAATTTGTTTACAAATATCGCCTATTTTGTGAAACTAGGCCCAATTCACCGTCCTTTGATTTTTTAAATTTATAACTTTGTGTTTTATTTGTAACAATATGGAATTCAATATACGACCTGCATCCTCAGAAGATATGGATAGCGTGCATCATTTAATACGGGAGTTGGCCCATTTTGAAAAGGAGCCCCAGGCCGTGGAGGTCACCGTGGCACAGTTGCGGGCCCATGGGTTTGGGGAACATCCCCTTTTTCATTGTATCGTAGGGGAACATAAGGGGGAAATTGTTGGTATGGCCCTGGTCTATGCACGGTATTCCACTTGGAAAGGCCCGGTACTGCATCTAGAGGACCTTATCGTTACAGAACGCATGCGTGGCAGCGGACTGGGCTCGGCGCTCTTGGACGAGGTGGTGGCCCACGGCCACAAAATGGGCGTAAAGCGGATCAGTTGGGAGGTGCTGGATTGGAATGAGCCGGCCATACAGTTCTACGAGGCCAAGGGAGCCAAGGTGATGCGCGATTGGGATGTGGTACAGATGGATGAGCAGGGCATGGCGAAATATTTAAAGAATAGACAATACTAAATCCCGTTAGGGAAAAAAGGGATATAAAGAGCATACTATGCGTGTTTTTAAGTTTGGAGGCGCATCCGTTAAGGATGCCGAAGGGGTTCGGAATTTGGTGAAGGTCTTGAACGAAGTGGGCCACAAGGATACCATCTTGGTCGTTTCCGCCATGGGAAAGACCACGAATGCCATGGAGGACATCGTAAATTCCTATTTTAAGAACAAGTTGGAGCTGGCCGCACACATGAATGACATGATCGCCTATCACGAGGCCATTATGCTGGATCTGTTTGCGAATGCCCAGCACCCGGTGTTTAAAAAGGTAAAGGTGCTGGTGGATGAGATCAACGGCTTTTTGGCCTGGAATAAATCCCCCAATTACAATTTTGTTTACGATCAAGTGGTTGGGTACGGGGAGCTTATTTCCACCACTATTCTTAGCGCCTATTTACAGGAGGTGGGCATAGCCAATACGTGGTTGGACGTGCGGGAGTACATCAAAACCGATACCAGTTACCGCGATCCCGTCATACAATGGGAAAAGACCAAAGAGCGGGTAGCCAACATAGATCAAGGCATCCTCAACATCACCCAAGGTTTTCTGGGAAGTGATGATAACAATTTTACCGTGACCCTGGGCCGTGAGGGTTCCGATTACACGGCGGCCATTCTGGCCTACTGCCTCAACGCGGAATCCGTGACCATCTGGAAGGATGTGCCCGGGGTGCTCAATGCGGATCCAAGGTATTTCAAAGAGACCCAATTGTTGCACAAAATCTCCTATAGGGAAGCCATTGAACTCGCGTTTTACGGTGCATCCGTCATCCACCCAAAGACCTTGCAGCCTTTGCAGCGGAAAGAGATCCCTCTCAACGTAAAGTCCTTTCTGAGCCCTTTGGGGGCAGGAACCACGGTGGGCAAGGGTACGGCCATATCGCCAAAGGTGCCCTGTTTTATCGTTAAGAAAAACCAAGTGCTCATGAAGCTGTCTTCCTTGGATTTTTCTTTCATCGTGGAGAACAACATCAGTGAGATTTTCAAGCTTTTCCATGACCACCAGATAAAGGTAGACCTTATACAGAATTCAGCCATTAGTTTCTCCGTCTGTGTGGACAATAAATTTGGAGGACTGGAGGCACTATTGGGCCAACTGCAGCGCAAGTTCAAAGTAGTGCACCATGAAAATGTTTCCCTTTACACTATTAGGCATTTTAACGCAAAAGCCTTGGAATCGCTTCAAAACGGACACGAAATCCTGTTGGAACAACGGGGTAAGGAAACCGTGCAACTAGTGGTCAAATAAAGGAACCTGCGCTGGGGAGCACGTTAAATTACGATTCCCAACAATGGATTTTCCTATCTTTACGGCCTCTTTAAATGTGATTTAATGGGTTTAGTGACCTCTAGGGAAGTGGCATCGGCCATTGGGTTGGCCAAATACGGTGCATTGGGCCGTGCCATAGGTTGGCTCTTGATGAACATGACCCGTATTTCTACCATCAACTCCTTTTATGAATCCGTGGCACATTTGGAAGGGGCGGAATTCACCAAGGCCGTATTGGAGCATTTTGAGATTGCCTATGAAATACCAGAAGAGGATTTTAAACGTCTCCCCAAAGAGGGCCCCTTCATTACGATCAGCAACCATCCCTTGGGGGCCATAGATGGGGTGCTGCTCATGGAGCTCATGCTTTCACAGCGGCAGGATTTTAAGATCATGGCCAATTTTTTGTTGGAGCGCATGGTGCCCCTGCGGCCGTATATTTTGCCCGTAAACCCCTTTGAGGGGCATAAGACCGCCAAAAGCAGTGTTACCGGTTTTAAAAGAACATTTGAGCATTTAAGGTCCGGTCATCCCTTGGGGATTTTCCCGGCGGGGGAGGTCTCTACCTATCGTGATGGGAAATTGATCGTGGACAAGCCTTGGGAGGAGGCCGCCCTTAAATTGATCAGAAAGGCCGAAGTGCCCGTAGTGCCCATCTACTTTCATGCTCGCAACAGCAAATTATTCTACAGACTGTCAAAATGGAGTGATACGCTCCGTACGGCCATGATCCCCTCACAAGTGTTCTCACAGAGCAACCGGCCCATAAAGGTGCGGATAGGGCAGCCCATATCCGTGGCCACACAGAAGGAACATACCACCTTAGAGGAGTTTTCCGGCCTTTTGCGGCGCAAGACCTATATTTTGAGCAATGCCTATGAAAAGGAACGGTTGATCGATCAGTTCCCCGGAAGCCTTAAAATCCCCAAACCCCCAAAAAAAATAGCGTCCGCCATGCGAAAGGAAGTGATGCAGGGCGAAATAGAGAAACTGCGAGAAAAGGACTGCAGGCTCTTACAGAGCAAGAACTATGAAGTGTTCCTGGCCAAGGAAAAGGACATGCCGTTTATCCTGAAAGAAATAGGCCGGCAACGGGAGGTCACCTTCCGAGCCATAGGGGAGGGCACCAATAATGCCATTGATCTGGACAAGTTTGATTCCTATTACTACCATTTGTTCTTGTGGGATGACAACGAGAAATGTATTGTGGGCGCTTACAGAATGGGGATGGGGTCCGAGATATTCGCCCAATATGGCATAGATGGTTTTTACCTTCAAGACCTCTTTAGGGTAGAACCGGAACTGTATGATATGATGCAGCATTCCATAGAGATGGGCAGGGCCTACATTGTAAAGGAATATCAGCAAAAGCCCATGCCGCTCTTTCTTTTATGGAAAGGCATTGTGCATACCACTCTGCGCTACCCGGAGCACATGTATCTTATAGGAGGTGTGAGCATCAGCAACCAATTTTCCAATTTCTCAAAATCGCTCATGATCGAGTTCATGAAATCCAATTATTGGGACCCCTATGTGGCCCAATATATACGCCCCAAAAAGGAGTTTAAGGTAAAGTTGAAGGATGCAGACAAGGAATTTGTGTTTGATGAGACCCAGGCCGATCTCAACAAGTTTGATCGCTTGATCGATGAGGTGGAACCCGGCAGCCTTCGTTTGCCCGTCCTTATCAAAAAATACATCAAACAGAACGCCAAGGTCGTGGCTTTTAACGTAGACCCCTTGTTCAACAATTCCGTAGATGGTCTAATGTACATTAAAATTGCGGATTTGCCCGAAAGTACCGTAAAACCGGTCATGGAGGAATTTCAGGCGGAATTGGAACGTAAGTTGGCCGAATCCCAACAAAATGGTTTGTAGAAATTACTATTTTTCAGAAAGGATTTTTCTTATGAAAATTATAATTTTTGCCATATTGATTTTAGGTTTTCAATCGCTAAAATCACAAGCTATTTCAGGAACTGTTTTCGATATCGGGACTGGAGAAGAAATTGAAGGAGCTTCGGTTTATTTCGGGAATACCTCTATTGGGACTATTACAGATGGCGAAGGTTATTTCTCAATTGACTCAAAATTTAACTCCAATACTAATTTGGTAATAAGCCATATAGGATATTTAACTGTAACAATACCATATCAAAAAATAGGTGAAAATATTAGAATTGGAATGAAGGAGGAATTTTTCGAAATCCCTGAAGTAGTTCTTGTAGCCGATCCGTTTAGCAGGCAGCAAAAATTAGAAGTTTTCAGGTTGGAATTTTTAGGGGAATCAAAGGGTGGAATAAACAGTGAAATATTAAATGAGGATGCGTTAGATCTTTATTTTGACGTAAAGACAAATACATTATTTGCTCATTCAAGTGAACCCATTGAGTTGATCAACAATTATTTGGGATATCAAATTAAATTTGATTTGATAGATTTTCAGGTTGCTTTCAAACAAAAAAGTCTCAAGCGCATTGACAATATTTATAAGACCATTATATATGGTCATGCTCTTTTTACTGACATAGTTGCTAAGGAAGAACGGTTTGCAAATAGGAGAAATCGAGCTTATCTTGGTTCAATACAACATTTTATTAGAACTATCTGGAATGGGTCTTGGTTGGATGAGTCATTTGGGTTTAGTCACGAATTAAAAAAAATAGATGTTTCTGAGGCATTTAAAGTTTCAATTGGAAACAATCTTTTTACAAAAAATGTGAGCTTTAAATTAAAAAAGTTCAAAATCTCATACAAAAAAGGAATATTTAAGTATTGGTCATCAATCGATTTGCTTAGTGGCAATACAATTACTGTAGACAAATATGGAAACTATACGCCCTATCTACAACTTAAGTTTGGTGGAGCGATGTCTAATGATAGAATTGGAGATTTACTTCCGCTTGATTTCGAGCTAGTTGAAGTTGTTAATTAGTAACAACAATATTTTTAATTTAAACGTTTTTTTTCTTTCTTATTATGATTTACCCTGTTACTTCATTTAAGTGCTCTTACTTATTTAGGTGATTGATTCAATATTATAAGTTTCAAAATTTTTATGCCAGTTATAATAATCATGGTTGCTCAATAAGACTGATTAAATGGTTGTTTATGACACAATTATAAGTTTAGTCGTTGTTCTTTCTGGATTAAGAATTTATATAAGTTAATGTTCAATGTCGAATTTAGGTTAAATTCAGACTACATCCCGGTTTTTGTACTTCTTCTCTCGTAAAGCACATTGTCTATCCAAACGCCGTTTAACTTTCCAACCCGCTCGC
>CAKZLG010000283.1 GCA_937125035.1 uncultured Maribacter sp.
CCTCAATAGTCTTCGTCAGAATAATAGATCCCTTATTAGCCTTTAAGTAGTTGATGAAGGCAATCTGATCATCAGAGACGATCGTAAACACATCGGTATCGCCAATATGAGTATTAACGACAATAGACTTGGCCTGATATTTAGTAAGTAACGATAGCTTCTCTTTGTATTTCTGCGCTTCTTCAAATTCCAAATTCTCGGCCGCTTGCTGCATTTTATCTTTAAAGTATGTACGGGCGACGCTCATATTTCCTTTCAGAATATTAGTAGCCTGTTCAATATCCTGATTGTAATCTTCTTCAGATTGCAGCCCTTCGCAAGGCCCTAGACAATTGCCCAAGTGGTATTCCAAACACACCTTGTACTTGCCCGCGGCTATCTTATCATGAGACAGGTCATAATTACAGGTCCGCAATGGGTAAACACTTTTTATAAGATCCAACAGAGTGCGTACGGTTTTCATGCTCGTGTAGGGCCCAAAATATTCCGAACCGTCCTTAATGACCCTCCGGGTGGGGAACAATCTTGGGAAACGCTCATTTTTAAGGCAGATCCAAGGGTAGGACTTATCATCCTTCAACAGCACATTATAGCGGGGCTTATGTTCCTTGATCAAATTGTTCTCCAACAAAAGGGCATCAGATTCAGTAGGCACCACAATATGCTTAATGGCCATTATTTTCTTTACCATGACCCTCGTCTTTCCGTTTGGGTGGGTCTTGGTGAAATAAGAGGATACGCGCTTTTTAAGATTTTTTGCCTTACCCACATAGAGGATCACCTGGTTGGCATCATAAAATTGATAAACCCCAGGGGCGTTGGGCAAGGCGCTTAACTGTACATCTAACGGTATTTGCTTCATATGTAGGACATATAGGGGCCGTCCTTTTTTTCAAAGCTTAAATTACATCGTTTCTACAAACTATGTAAGCTATTTTTAAGTTTTAACGCTGTGCTCTGCCCCTTTGCCATTCTCTTGGTTGGGTGCCAAAAGCCCATAATTATTGTTGGGGCGCGTGAACCTCCCTACCATTAGGGCATGCGTAAATGACCACAACAGGATGGAAAAAATTAATTTCCTTTTTATTTCCTTGTTTTTCAACCATTTACTCTTTTGCATGCCGATGGGAATTACCCGGTTACGTTAATTTTTTCAAAAAAATGTGCTTTTTATCGATAAAAATGAACCTTTCAAGGATTATTAATAATTTTTTTACTTACATTTAACGAGAACAAAACCCCGAACCTATGGAAAGTTATGTTATAACCCTCGGCACGTATCTCATCTTAATGCTATTTTTCAAGGTGTTTTTTGCCGTTGCCGGAAAGGACTGAAATTTGATCATTTCCGGTCCGGATAATTTTCAACACATGGCCTATGTTGAAAAACGATTTACGTAAAAAGTATACCGGTCTAAGAACCTCTGTCTCGCCTCCCTTACTTACCGCACAAAGTCTTGCCATTTCCAACAGATTGCTCTCTTTGAATATTTGGAAGCACTCTTATTACCATCTGTTCCTCTCCATTGCCTCCAAAAAAGAAATTGACACCTCATTCTTGCTATCCATTCTACAAGGAAAGGACAAAGAGATCGTAGTACCCAAGATCAAGGGCAAGCAGTTGGAACATTACCTGCTTACGGACAGCACACTTTTTCAACAGAATCATTGGGGCATTCCAGAGCCCACCAACGGCTTACAGGTTCCAGAGAAGCAGATAGATGTGGTATTTGTACCGCTCTTGGCTTTTGACGAACAAGGCAATAGGGTAGGTTATGGGAAAGGTTTTTACGATACTTTCATGGAACGCTGCCGTCCGGACACCATTAGGGTAGGTCTTTCATTATTTGAAGCGGAACCTTGCATTACGGATAGTGGCCCAAAAGACGTTCCCCTTCACTACTGTGTCACCCCTTTAAAAACCTATTCCTTTTCAAAGGTTTCATCCAAATCCTCTTGAGTGGCACTTGAGCCGTTTTCCTCCTCCTGTGAGAATGCCTTTTTATTGAAGACCAAAAGGATGCCCACCCCTGTGCTTATGGCCGTATCCGCAATATTGAACACAGGCTCAAAAAAACGAAAGTTCTTGCCCCCCAAATAAGGTACCCATTCTGGCCAAGTGGTATCTATTAAAGGAAAATAGAGCATATCCACCACTTTACCATGAAAGATACTGCCATAGGGCTCCTGGGTAAAGAGCGTGGCCACTTCATTATAGCTTTCATTGAACAGCATTCCGTAAAACACGGAATCCAATATATTGCCCAAAGCCCCGGCAAAAATCAAGGATACTGCTATGATCAAGGTTTTGGATGCATTTTTCCGTACCACATCGTAGAGCCAATAACCAATTCCCGTAATGGCGAATAGCCTAAAAATGGTAAGGATGAGCTTGCCCATTTTGTCTGATATGGGGAAGATATCACTTAATTTGGCTCCCCAGGCCGCTCCTTCGTTCTCTATGAAAAGTATTTTGAACCAGCTCAGCACGTCAACAGATTCGCCCAACACAAAGTGGGTCTTGATGTATATTTTACTCCACTGATCGATCACCAGGATCAATACAATGAGAAGCAAGGATTTCTTAAGATTCATCTGTGTATGATAAGAGGGGGCAAAAATAGAAATATTATTCGGTTTTATTAAGGTGGATGTCGCCAGTTACGGAATTAAGATAGAACCGATCTTCCCCTGGGGGAATGGGATTTTTGTCTACCTGGCCATACTTGGAGTGCGCTTCTATGTGCCCTGCCGAGGCCACAAGCCCAATGCTGCCGCTCTGGGTGTGTACCTTGGTTTCTTGGGCCACATGGTCCAGGAAGCAATTGCCATCTGAGAGGGTGATGTTCAGTTTACCGTATTGGCCATGGGCACTCACCATTGTTGATGTGCCCATGACGTTCACATTTTTCCCACTGGGCACAAGCACCTTTAGGCTTATGGACACCACTTTATGAGCCCCCAATTTGTCATTGGGCAGCTCAAAAACGGGCCTAAACCCTGCATTGATGAACATGGTGCTGCCTTGAGTGCTGGTATTCATTTGAAGATCTGGGCTATACTCTCCATCCATTTTTCCTTCCAAGACAATGGTGTTTCCCAAACTGTTGGAAGTATCCAATAGTACCTCAAAACAATGCGTACCATCTATTTGAAGGGTTGAGACGCGTGGGTCCAGTACTGTTTTGGTCACCTCTTTTTGGGCAAAAAGTCCCAACGTACTGAAAATTGTGAGAAGATATAGGGCTTTCTTGGGCACGGCGGTACTAAAAAAACGCCCAGAAGGCGTTTTGTTGTTTAGGATTGCATATTCTTGGCCTCAATGCTCAGTGTGGCGTGGGGCACCAGTTTCAGACGCTCTTTATTAATGAGTTTCCCGGTAACCCTGCAAATACCGTAGGTCTTGTTCTCTATGCGCAACAGGGCGTTTTTAAGGTCACGGATGAATTTTTCCTGGCGTATGGCCAATTGCGTATTGGCCTCCTTACTCATGGTCTCCGAGCCTTCCTCAAAGGCTTTGAAGGTGGGCGAGGTGTCATCCGTGCCGTTATTGCCATCGTTCATGTAGGAACTCTTGAGCAGTTCCAAGTGACTTTTGGCCTTGTCTATCTTTTCTTCTATGAGCACTTTGAATTCTGCCAAGTCCTTGTCAGAATACCTAACTTTTAAATCTTGTCCCATGGGCTAATATTTTTCAATCAACAATTTTGTGTTTACTTCATCAAAGGCAATTTCCATGCCTTCGTTCAATGTTTGGACCATTTCCAGAACGGCTGTCAATGTTTCCGTTTTAATATACGCCAAATTACTGGAAACCGCTTCTTCCAAAAAGCCGTCTACTTGTATTTTAACTTTAATTTTATCCGTTACTTCAAAACCGGAATCCTTGCGTATGTTCTGGATCCTGTTCACCAGCTCACGGGCAATGCCCTCTTTTCTCAGTTCTTCTGTAATGGTTACATCCAGTGCAACGGTATGTTTTCCAGCAGAGGCCACCAACCAACCTTCTATATCCTGTGAACTGATTTCTACATCCTGTAACTGTAAATTAATGCTTTTATTTTCTATTTGAACGGATAATTCGCCTTCCTGTTCCATTTTTTGGATGTCCTCCTGCGAAAACGTGGCCACCACCTGTGCAATGGCCTTCATATCCTTTCCAAATTTGGGACCCAAGGTCTTGAAGTTGGGTTTTATACGTTTGATCAGGATACCAGAGGCATCATCCAATAATTGCACCTCCTTTACATTGACCTCAGACTTGATCAAGTCTGAGACCGCAAGGATATCCGCTTTATCCCCTGCATCCAATACCGGTATCATGATTTTTTGCAAGGGCTGCCTTACTTTTATCCGCTCTTTCTGTCTAATGGACAATACCAAGGAGGAAAAAATCTGGGCCTTGCCCATTTTCACTTCCAGCGATGTATTGATAAGGGCATCGTTGCTTTTAGGGAAATGGGCCAAATGCACACTTTCAAAACCTTCTTTGCCCGTGGCGGCATTCAAATCCTTGTACAACTGGTCCATAAAGAAGGGGGCTACAGGGGCGGCCAACTTGGCAATGGTTTCCAAGCAGGTATAGAGTGTTTGATAGGCACTTATCTTGTCTTGGCCATAGTCCCCTTTCCAAAACCGCCTTCTGCACAGCCGTACGTACCAATTGCTCAGATTTTCCTGTACGTAGTCTGAAATGGCCCTAGTGGCCCTTGTGGGCTCATAATCCGCATAGGCATCATCTACCACGGTAATGAGCGAGTTCAGCTCGGAAAGGATCCAACGGTCTATCTCTGGCCGCTGCTCCAAAGGAATTTCTTCCTCTGCATAGGTAAACCGATCTATGTTGGCATACAGGGCAAAAAAGGAATAGGTGTTGTATAGGGTACCAAAGAATTTGCGCTTTACCTCTACAATGCCCTCTGGATCAAATTTAAGATTGTCCCAAGGGTTAGCATTGCTGATCATGTACCAGCGGGTGGCGTCCGCGCCATGGGCCTTCATGGTCTCAAAAGGGTCTACTGCATTGCCCAAACGCTTGGACATTTTTTTGCCGTCCTTGTCCAGCACCAATCCGTTGGAAACCACATTTTTGTAAGCAATGGAATCAAAGACCATGGCGGCAATGGCATGCAATGTATAGAACCAACCGCGGGTCTGATCAACTCCTTCTGCAATGAAATCTGCAGGAAAGGTCTCTCCTTGATCTATGAGGTCCTTATTTTCAAAAGGATAGTGCCATTGGGCGTAGGGCATGGAACC
>CAKZLG010000284.1 GCA_937125035.1 uncultured Maribacter sp.
GCTGAGACATTGACGAGCGCTTTTAAAAAGAATAATGGACTATAAACAGGCAGGGATGGAGCAAAGGACCATTGAAATAGCATCACCAGGAAGAATCAATATCATAGGGGAGCATTTGGACTATAATGATGGGTTTGTGCTGCCGGCGGCCATTGACAAACGTATTCGATTAAAGCTCATGGCCAATGGAACCCAGTCCCGTTGCACAATTAGGAGCAAAGGGTTTGAGGGGGTCTTGGAGGTGGATCTGTACAGCCTTGCCCCATCCAATGAAAACTGGCATAATTATATTTTAGGGGTTCTGAATGAATTACAAAAAATGACCCAAAGTGTAAAAGGCTTTGATTGTGAAATGGAGACCAATGTGCCCGCAGGCTCAGGGGTAAGTTCCTCTGCCGCGCTGGAATGTGGTCTCGCCTATGGTCTGAATGCGCTATTTGAACTTGGCTTGGACCGGTGGCAACTGGCCCACTTGTGCCAAAGGGCAGAACACACGTTTGTGGGCTCAAAGTGCGGCATTATGGATCAATTTGCCTCCCTAATGGGTAAAAAGCACCATGCCATGTTGTTGGATTGCCAGTCCTTGGCATTTGAATACATCCCCACCCCATTAGATCCCTATGTGCTGTTGCTGTTGAACACCAATGTGACCCATAATTTGGCGGCCAGTGGCTACAATGATCGTAGGGAGGAGAGTGCAGCGGCATTGGCTTTGGTGGCGGAACGCTTCAATGTGGACCCCTCCTACCGTAACCTCACCTTGAGCATGGTGGACGATTGTGAGGATGCCCTTGGGGAGGTCCTCTTTCGCCGGTGCCGCTATGTGCTGGAGGAGAACAAACGGGTCCTTGAAGCGGCAGAGGCCCTGAAAAAGGGCGACTTAGCACGGCTTGGGGAGCTCATGTACCTCTCGCACCACGGGCAGCAAAAGAAATATGAAGTCAGTTGTAACGAGCTCGATTTTCTCGTTGATCTTGCTAGGGGTGAAGAGCACATCTTGGGCGCCCGTATGGTAGGTGGAGGTTTTGGAGGCTGTACATTGAACATCATCCATAAGGACCATGTGGACAACTTCGTGGCCAAGGCAAAGACGGCCTACGAACGGAAATTCAACATAGCGTTGACGTCATTCGTCACTGTGCCCAGTGATGGGACGGCCCTACAATAGAGCGCTATGCGACCATGAGCACAGCGGCGGTAGCTCTCCGTGCATTTTTTGAAATAGGGCCCGCGCAAAGGGTCATCTCCTTTTAGGGCATATAGGGCGGGCAAATAGGCATGAATGTCTTAAACTTCCTCTTCAAGCGACTCTGCCCATCAGGGCACAGAAGCTCAATTACCGTCCGTTTGTGTTTTACGCACCCATTCGTGGCGCTTTGAGTTCATGGAAGGGTCCTCGCCCATCCATACCCAAAGTTTTATCAAGCCGTTTTGATGTGCGCTGCAGAGAAAGCTTCCATCCGCATTAAAATCAACATATTCCGCATGATCGCCGGCCCATACCTTATGGGCCACTGGAATGGCATCATTGCCGTGGCTCAAAATATCGTTCACGCGGTACACATAAATGTAAGGATCGTGGCCGGCATGGGCAATGTACTGCCCGTTGGGGTGCCAGGAAATAGACTCGATTTTTTTGCCGGTATGGTTGAACATTTTCAATAGTTTACCACTTTTCCACTCCCAGAGGTACACATTGCCCCGTGATGTGCCGCCCTGTCCCACGGCTATGACATGTTTGCCATCTGGGGAGAAGGTTCCACTGGTAAAGGTGACGAAGTAGTTGGGCTTCAAGGTCTGTACCTCTTCCCAGTTGGCCGTACTGTACACCTTAACGGCGCCGTGGCCAACGGCCAATAAATAGCGATCGTCTTTTGTGAAAAAAAGTTCGTTCACGGTATTCCCAAAATCAAAGGCTTTGATCTCCTTGTCCTTTTCCATGTCATATATGTGCACCCAGCCAGAGGTGGTGCCATCTTCATGTTCCGTACGTTCCTCGCCCACGGCCATTAAAAGGCCGTTATGGGACCATGTGAGGCCATCTGCCGCCTTTTTAAGGGTTATGGTTTTGAATACCTCTCCGGAGGCACTGTCATAAACGGTGACGAGGTAATCCTCGCTCACAGCGGCTACATACTTGCCGTCTGCGGACCATCCGGCCCTTTCCACTTCGGCTGCTGTATATTTACGCCACAGTTCGGCACCATCAGAGGTACGCCACATGATTACGGAATTATCATATTTAGTGCCAGATACCATATATTTTCCATTGGGTGAAAACTCCACGCTCTCTACGGAGCCCGGTTCGCCCAAAGCATCTGCCACCCGAGACCAAACAGGTTCCAAGCGTAATTGGTAATCAAGGTATTGTTGGGCTTCTGCAGCATGCAGACTTCCCAATAGGAGTGCTATAATCGTCCACTTTTTCATATCTATTCCATTTAACGTGTTTGTAGGGTGCCCTTGGCCCCCCAAGTGATTTATTTAAGACCTTGTATTTCAATTTCTTTTCCCACCAGCTGTAGGGGTGCGCCGTCCGTATTCACTGATTTCAGGTGCTCATAAAGCTCTTTTCCCTTACCCTTGTTGGGGTCGTACATACGAACAAAGTTGTCTTGCTCCCGCCACGTGGGCACCAATGAAACCGAGATTACTTTAGCGTTCTTTATCAGGACATGCGCCATGAGGCCCTCTCTATGACGCAGCCAACGGTCGTTTCTACGGTCGTCAAAAACCCCTTGGCCCAGACTGTGCATTATGGGTTTGCCTTTGTAGGTTTCAATTTTTTGGTATGTGTGGGGGCCATGGCCAAAAACAAGGTCCGCACCTGCATCTATGACGGTTCTGGCAATTTCCCCCTGATAGGATACGGGC
>CAKZLG010000285.1 GCA_937125035.1 uncultured Maribacter sp.
CGGGCACCAAATAGCCCGTCTTGCCGTGGCGCACCAATTCTGGATTACTGCTCACGTCAAAGGCCACTATGGGTTTTTTGCACAAGGCGGCTTCCGCCAGCACATATCCAAAACCTTCCCAAAGAGAGGGTAGCACAAAAACATCACAAGCCTGCATAAATGCCAACGGTGTTTCTATGAAGCCCAGTAGTTCTATTTCTTTTTCTAGATCGTTCTCTGCTATGGATTTCTGCAATTCGTCCCTAAGTCTTCCTTCTCCTCCTATGTTTATTTTAACATCCAGATGCCTTTTCTTCAGTTCAGTGGCCAGGCCCACTAAAAATCCTTGGTTCTTTTGATGTTCCAAACGCCCAAGGTTTCCTAAGGTAAGGGGCCCAAGCCTCGGTTTCAAGGGAGGAACCTTGTCCATTTGAATCCCATTATAGATGACTTTTATCCTATCTTCCGGAAAAAGGTGGGGATTATTGGCGTTGATCGTTTTCTTTGTGGCTTGTGAATTGGCAAGGATATTTGTGACAATGGCTTTAAAGTAATAGCGGTTCAATAGAGAGTCCTTAATGGGAATGGCACTGCCGCGACGATAGATGATTCGGGGTATTCCGGCCTTTTTGGCACAAGGTCCTGCTAATTTCAAATCACGGGAGAGGTTTATGACAAGGGCTTGGAAACCATGATTTTGGAAGATCGCGGTGATTTTTGACCTTAACCAAGGATTCAAAAAGCTGAGATTGTTTACCGTAATGGCTTCGTTGGGTATTTTGGCAGCGTTCAATTTCCTTGAAAGGACACTGTTTTTGTGCGCAAAGACAAAGACTTCGTGGCCATTTCTGTGCAGATGCCTGCTGATTTCAAAATGCCACTTTTCACCTCCTCCCCAAGCTTGGGCGGTATTAAAGAAACCTATCTTACCCATGGTTCATCTTTTTATAGAGTTGCAGCAGGTTTTTGGCCACTTGGGCATCAGAGAAACGTTGGGCATAGGCATAGCCTTCCATGGCCATTTTTTCGCGTATCTCCGGATGGTTGTAAAGATGATTGATCGCCGCCCTAATTTCTTCTATGTTCCGTGGGTCAATAAAGAGGGAGGATGGGCCTGCAGCCTCAGGGAAACAGCCAAATTTGGTGGTGATTACGGGAATTTTACTGAACAGGGCTTCAATTATTGGAATTCCAAAACCCTCGCAAAAGGATGGGTAGCAAAAAACCGTTGCGCCCTTATAGATCATGGCCAGTTCCGTGGATTCCACATTTTTTATGAAGATGACGCGGCCACCTAAATCATGCGCTGCTATGTATTGATGAATTTTCTTGGCATAGCTCTTTTCCTTCCCCACCAAGACCAAGTAATGGTCGGTATCCTTAATGGCCTTTACCACGGAAAGCGCGTTCTTGCGATCTTGGATTGTTCCCACGTTCAGAATATAGCTATCCGGTAGGTGGAACTTCTTCTTGGTCTTTTCCCACTCTTCTTTGGAATAGGTCTGTTTGTAGGCCTCATTACAGCCTTGATAAACGACGCTTATCTTATTTTCATTGACCTTAAAGTATTTGATGATGTCCGCCTTGGTTTGCTCACTTATGGCAACGATATGGTTGGCAACTTGGACAGCATAACGAATTTTAAGGCGATAGATCAACCTGTCGAAAAAATTGTAGTACTGGGGGTGGCTCAAGAATATCAGGTCATGGATCGTGACTATTTTGGGGATGCGGTTCTTTTTCAATTGCAACGGTATCTCACCAGAGAGCCCGTGATAGCAGTCCAGACACAGGGATTTTGCCTGTTTCCATTGCCCCATGAGTCTCCAAATTGAAGGAAAAGTGTTCCAAAACCAACCTTTTGGGTAGATGATGGTTGCTTTTTGTAGATAGACCTCTTTCTCAAACTCCGATTTTTTAGTGTTGAACAGATAAAAATGCTCGGTGGCCTTTTGGTCGGTAAGGATGCGGACAATATCCCTGCCATAATTGCCTAGACCGGTATGGTTATGGAATATGCGCTTGGCTTCAAATCCAATTCTCATAAAGTAGGGGAGGGGTTAGGATGGTTCGGACTTTTTGGGGCATGGCGGTCATGAGGATTGCCACTCTTAATTTTGGTCACCCCGTTGAGGCATTTTATATGGTTTGTCTTCTTTTTGGTACGGAAGAGCTCGTTGTTTTCCGCAACATCGTCCGCACTGTAGGAACGGTCATGGTAGAGGTGGTACACAATGGCTTTGTTCTTCATGCTTTTCTTTCCCACCCCTGCGCTTTTAAGGCGCCACTCAATATCATCATCCTCACCAACGCCTGCTTTTACATAATCCTCGTCAAAACCATTTACGGCCAACAAAAGTTCTTTTTTTATGCCCCAGTTACGCCCTTTTAAGCCCTTTTCGCCGATGGAAAGTGGAAAAAATGGAC
>CAKZLG010000286.1 GCA_937125035.1 uncultured Maribacter sp.
AAGAAACATTAAAACATAGGCCTATTTTAAAACCAAGGGAAACAAAAAGGGGTGCAGAACGCACCCCTTTTTTCACCAAACTAACTAAAAGTGTAGACTACTTTTAATTTTCAATATCGTCTTCAAATTTGGTATCTGCCATTCTGGTTTTATCAAAATTCAACTTTTTAAAGCGAGAATCCCGATCGCCCCCATCATAATCAAATACCAAATATTCCCTATTTTCCATTAATTCCAAATTCTTGAAAGAATCAAATTCATTGTTCTGTATCTGAAAAATTTCCAGACTTGCCAATTGTCCAAACTCTTCGGGTATCTCACCGTTTAAACGATTATTGGCCAAAACCAGCTCTCTGAGATCCCTTAATTGTCCTAATTCTCCAGGTATGGATCCTTCCAAGGCGTTTTCAAAAAGGCCCAAGGTCTCCAAGTGTGCCAAATTGCCCAAACTTTTAGGTATGCCCCCCTTCAGGGCATTACTGGAGAGATTTAGAATACGGAGTTCTGACAAGGCCCCAATACCCTCTGGAATATTTCCGGAAAGAAAGTTATTGAACGCGGATAGCTCCTCTAATTGAGCCAATTTACCTATACTCCCCGGCAGTTGCCCCTTAATCCTGTTCATTTCTAATTTCAGTACTTTTAAAGAGGCTAAGTCCATTATGGTTTCAGGAAGTTCCCCAGTGATACTGTTAAAGGCAAGATTCAGTACTTCCAAATACTTCAGGTCCCCTAGTTCTATTGGTAGGTGGCCCATAAGGTTATTTCTGAACAGATTAAGGCCCACTACTTTTCCGTTTACAATTTCTACACCATACCATTCTTCCACCGGACTCTTGAGATCCCATTTTCTTACCCAGTGATTGCCATTGGTACTTTCAAAAAGACGAATAAGCGCCTTTTTTTCCCTTACAGATACCTTGGCCAGCATGGAAAAGGAAAATAAGCCCAATACCATACAAAGCAGTACTTTTTTCATGTGTTTACCCTCGTTTTTCATCTTTGGCCGTTATAACATCCTATTATTTTTACCCCCTTATTTTTTGATAAACCCTGCATGCATGTTTATGGTAGGAGGTATCCGTATTTTATCTTTATCAGAATTATCTTACAAATTTCCTATTATAACGTTGAAAAACCAAAATTAATCGTTGAAGCACCCTTAATTGTTGTGAAATGCTTAAAATCTGTGGTGTAAAACCCATTGTGTGTGGACTGCCTACTGCTTTTCCTCCATTTGCAAGGTGAGTCGCTCCCATTTGGACATCAAGGACTCCAGTTCTTTCTTCTTGTTCTGATAGTTGTCAAAGAAATTGGGCCGTGAAATCGTGGCGTCATAGTCCATCAATAAGTCGTGATCGATCTCTTTGATTTCTTTTTCCAGACTGGCGATCTTACTTTCCACTCCGCTTAATTTGTTCTTCAGGCTCTTTAAGGCCTTTTGGTCCTCAAAATCGGTATCCTTTGTTTTTGAACCAACTTCCGATTTTGGTTTGGCCTCTTTTTTTTCAATGGCCCTAAAATCCATGACCTTGCGCTGCTCCAGATAATATTCTATATCGCCCAGATATTCCTTGATCTTTTGGTTCTTGAACTCGTAGACTTTGTTGGTAAGCCCCTGAAGAAAATCCCTGTCATGGGAAACAATGATCAGGGTGCCCCCAAAATTTTGGAGTGCTTGTTTCAGTACGTTCTTGGATTTGATGTCCAAATGGTTGGTGGGCTCATCCATGACCAATACGTTAAAGGGCTGTAGGAGCATCTTGGCCAATGCCAAACGGTTACGTTCCCCACCGGAAAGTACCTTCACATATTTTTCTACCTCATCCCCACGAAATAGAAAAGATCCCAAGATATCCCTTACCTTACTTCGATTGGATTCATTGGCGGCATCTATCATCGTGTCCAAAATGGTCTTGCTGCCCTCTAGATACTCTGCCTGGTTCTGGGCAAAATATCCAATTTGCACATTGTGCCCCAGTTTCAGGTGGCCCTCATGTTCCAATTCTCCAATGATGATTTTTGCCAAGGTGGACTTTCCTTGCCCGTTCTGCCCCACAAACGCAGTCTTGCTGTCCCGTTCAATGAGCAGGTCAATATCCTGCAAGACCAGATGATCACCATACCGTTTGGCAAGGTCCTCTATTTCAACCACCACCTTTCCTGGGGTCACTGACACCGGGAAGCGTACGTTCATGACACTGTTGTCATCCTCATCCACTTCTATCCGCTCCATGCGATCCAGCTTTTTGATCAAGGATTGGGCCATGGAGGCCTTGGTGGACTTGGCCCTGAATTTTTCAATGAGGCGCTCTGCCTGTTGAATTTCCCGTTCTTGGTTCTTTTGTGCGTTGAGCTGTTGCTCTTTGATCTCATTGCGCAAGACCAAATATTGGGAATACGGCTTATTGAAATCGTAGATACGACCCAAGGATATTTCTATGGTCCTGTTCGTTACATTGTCCAAGAACATCTTATCGTGCGATACGATCATCACCGCGCCGGAATAATTGTTCAAAAATTGCTCAAACCAAATGATGGATTCTATATCCAAATGGTTGGTGGGCTCATCCAATAAAAGCACATCATTGCTTTGGAGCAGGAGTTTCGCCAATTCTATGCGCATGCGCCAACCTCCGGAAAAAGTGTCGGTCTTTTTATCAAAATCATCTCTTGTGAAACCAAGGCCCAAGAGTATCTTTTCCGTCTCGCCCTGATAGTTGTAACCCCCTAGAATCTCATATTGATGGGTAACATCACTCAAGTCTATCATCAACTGGTTATAGGATTCACTTTCATAGTCCGTACGTTCGGCCAATTGGGTGTTTATATGATCCAATTTGGCCTCTAGTGCCTTTATTTCGGAAAACGCCATATAACTTTCCTCCAAAACGGTTCGGCCCTGTTCAAAATCAATATCCTGCCTTAGGAAGCCGATCTTGATCTCCTTTTCAAAGGCAATGGTTCCGGAATCCAAGGGCATGTCCTTGGACAACAACTTCAGCAAAGTGGATTTTCCGGCGCCATTTTTACCCACTAGGCCCACCCGGTTCCCCGCATTGAGCCGAAAGGAAATTTCCTCGAACAGGTATTCGCCACCAAAAGAGACAGAAAGGTTATGGATGTTGAGCATGGTATTTACGTCTAGGTCTCGGCAGTTGGTTCATTACTGGTAATCAGGGCCACATTGGTACTAAAAAACCACGAAAAGCCTGCCACATTTTCTAACTTTGCACAAAGTTTTGCAAATGTTAAAAAAAGGAAACAAACTCTACAGCATTTTAACAGGAAGTTGTCCCAAATGCCATGAGGAATCCATGTATGTGGCCAAAAACCCATATAGAATTGGACACTTGTTCAAAATGCACGAGCGGTGTTCCGTCTGTGGCACCAAATATAAAATTGAACCTTCCTTTTTTTATGGGGCCATGTACGTAAGTTATGCTGTGGGCATTGCCTTTGCCGTAGCTGCTTTCGTCATCTCCAAACTCTTTTTTGGGGCCGATCTGATTACCACTTTTGTGGCCATTGTCATTACCCTGTTCCTCTTTATGCCCGTGATCATACGACTATCAAGAAATATTTGGATCAATTTGTTCATCAGTTATGACCCCAATGCCAAAACTTCCAACACACCTTAATTTTTCCTTCGGTCTCTGTATCTTTCAATATCAATTTCAGGAGGTAGGTACCGCGTTCCGGTCATAGCAGCGTACAATTGCTTTGCCGCCCAAGGCCCTATGGTGATGCCATGGCTTCCCAAACCGTTCAACAACCCAACTTGGGGGTGGTCTGGATGTTGGCCTACCAAGGGGCGCCGGTCTTGGACCGTCGGCCTTACACCTGCCACATGATCTATAATGGTATAAGAGCAATTGATCATTCTCCTTAGTTGTGCCTCCAAAAGCGCTTTTGCCTCCAACGTGGGCACATTGGTCTTGTCCCACCTGTTATAATTGGCCCCCACTTTGTACAGATCATTGCCCATGGGGATGAGAAAGAGGGAGGACTTGATCACACTGGTCTCCTGTAGGTCCTCACATCTTATGATCAGATATTCGCCTTTTGACCCTTCCAGAGGCAGATAGTTGAACAGTGGATTTTTCTTTAATCCAAAGCCATCTGTAAATATAATGCGCTTGGCCTTTAGGCCTTGGTACACCACATGGTCCTTTTCCAAGACGAGCGCATCATATTCAAAAGTACTCTCCCTCAACTGTCCCTTAACCCGCAAGTCCCGTTCATAATGTTGAAGCATCACCCCGGTATGCACATGGCAGGCCTGTAGGACTTCTCCAAAACCCAAGGGCGCGGTAACATTTACATTCTTATTGGCATGTACCCCTGGCCATAAGTACGGGGCTAGTTTTGGTTTGTCCGCTGCTTGGAACCAACGGTTCTGTTCCTCAATAGTGGCAAACTTGCGCAACAGGGTGAGGTCAGAGAAAAAGTCCACTCCCAGATAGCGTTGCAGGTGCTCATAGAATTCCTTGGCAAAGGGCAGATGTTCATTTGCTTTCCAAGCCAAATTGAACCTCTTGAGAATAACAGGGTTCATTAGGCCGCCCGCCGTTTTGGATGCGGTCTGGGAACCGTCATTGAACACCACAAAAAACTCACTTTGGGCCCGTAGTTCCTCGCACATGGCAATGCCGGCAAGGCCAAGGCCCACCACAATAGTGTCTACCATAGCACAAAGTTAGCCATTTGTGTTTTGGACCCAACAAAGAAAAGGCCCTGAATTACTTCAGGGCCTGGAATCTTTTGAATTGGAATGTTCGGTGTGCCTAATAGGCCCACATATCTTGCTCTCTGTCCCTAATGGTTTCTTTGATGCGCTTGGCCTCCAGTAATTGGAAAAGCGCGTTATCTGCTATGTAATCCTTTACAGAACGGTCTCCATGCACATTGTCCTCTTTATAGATGACGGCATTGAATCTTCTGGCGTTCAGCAACATATCAAAAGAAATGGGCTGGGCCGAATTTTGTTGGTTGAAAACCTTGGCCTCGTGCAAAATTTCCCTTGCATCTGGGTACCATACCCAGAAAAGTTCCACCATATCCGGGTTTTCCTGATCTATAAAGTTCACATCCGGTGCCACAGGGGCAATGCCCAATAAGCGATATTTCAATTCTCCCATCCGCTTATCAAAATACCAGATACCCTTAATACGGTATTCCTCAATTTCGGCCGCAGTAATGTTCCTCCGGGTAATGAACTCTTCGGACACCTGCTCACCTGCATTGACCTGTTCGTACCCGTAATCCAAGGTATCCACAGTCTGTAAGGTTGCGGAAAGGTCATTGAAGTTACGCTTATCCGTAAAATACGAATCTGTGTAGACATCCAACTTGCCACTTTTAATGTTCTTGATCAAAACGTGGTACAACGATCTTCTGTCCTTTCCAATATCCATGGTATCCGTGGGATAGTACAAGGGGAAATTGACCCTTTCATCCAAATCTATGGTCTCCCATAGGGTCTTGGACCACAGAATGTCCCTGTCATCAACATAGGCATAATCCAAAGGTTTGTCATTGTCCACTTCCTTTTGGGACGCTGTCCTTTTGCCAATATCCGATGGTTTCTTGGCGTTTAGAATATTCGCCTGGGCCATCATGGATGCGGGCAACAAGGTCACTGCCCCAATTAAAAAAACATTTTTCCAATTCATGTTTAACTTTCTTTAAATTTAACCGGGCAGGATTCCCCGCCCGGTATCAATCCAATTGTATTAATTTGTGATCTCCACTACTACGGGAGACACCTTCTTCAATTTATAACTCTTGTTATTGGTAATGTAGGCCTCAATATCAAAAATCTGTACCACATCACCCCTCTTGGCCCGTTGTAGGGCGGCTTTGGCCCTGCTATCCAACTTGTTGCCATTGACACTTACGGTAGGCTGTCCCGGTACCTTGAATTTAAAGCCGCTCACGGCAAGGCCAAGGTCAAAGTCAAAATCAGCCAGCTCAGCGCCTATGGTTGCGATCTCCACATTTCTTCTGGGCAGGGTTACGCTACCAGACTGCTTGCTCAACGTGCCTTCCGGCCTTGGAATATCCTTGATCCTGAATTCGGATTTTGAGGATATGGGCTGTCCGTCTGGCAATGTGCCTGAAGCGGTGATCGTCACCGATCTCCCAGTTCCAGGATTCATAATGTACTTGCTGCCACCTACGGATTTCAATCCTGGGGCAGAAGCCTTTACCTTATTATTGGGTATACCAGGAATGGAGATGCTCATGGGGTTGGCCACACCACGATAGACAACGTTCATTTTGTCTGCGGCGATCAATGCTGCATTGGGTTTGGAAATGGTGGCAAAACTGTTCTTGACAGGCACTACGATCTCCTCACCATCTTGCATGAAGAACAAGTTACCTGCCACTTCATGGTCTCCGGCCGCACCGGCACCTATCAACATTTTAACCCCTCCGGCCTCTAATTTGTAATCTTTGCCTTCGGCCAACTTTCTACCATCTAAAGTCAATTCTGCCTTTACCGGTGTTGATGTGGCATCTGTCTTGCTGATCACAATTTTACCGTCATAGCTTTCACCCGCATAAAAGGCAGACTTACTGGCCATTAATGACGTAGCAAAGTTCTTTAAGGAAACCTGACTGGTGAGCTCGCCCTCCAACATGGATTTTAAAGCGGCTTCCTCCGTAGTTTTCACGTCTGCCTGTAGGGCAGTAAGTTTGGCCAAAGAAGCTACCAAAGGATACCCTTCATAATGATAGTTGATCCAATCTTGCTTGGCACCGTCCCTTTTTTCCACTTTTCCGTTTTCATCGCCTGTTTTAAAACGATCGATTACGGACTGCTTCAACGCGGTGGGCACAATGTTGGACACCTTATCCCTGTAATTGGTAAGACGTTGCATGAATTCCTGTCCACCCTCGGTAAGATTGTCCCCTTGAAAGAACTTTTGATCTAGAAAATCGGCATTGTCCATACGGGCATAATCCTTGGGATCTTCCAAACCTTCTGTCATTCCCTGTTTTAAGGTTTCCAGATAGTCATAATACTCCTGGGACATAGACTTGATCGTCTGGGCGTCCTTGTACAGCTCTTCGTATTTTGCCGCATCTTCAGAGGCCTTGGTTCCAAGACTTTCCAAAAAGGCGTTGTTACTTGCTGTGGTCTGTGCGTTGGAAGTCTCTAGCTTTTCATTCATGATACCGAATGCCGCAAGCACTTCTTTACTCATATTTAGCGCCAGCATTGCTATGAAGATCAAATACATAAGATTGATCATCTTCTGACGTGGTGTTTCTTTTCCTCCTGCCATGGTTATTTCATTAGATTTTAATTACTGTTTGATTTGGGTCTGTTAAAATCCAATTAGTTTCTGTTCATTGCGGTCAACATACCACCATAAACCCCGTTCAAGGAAGAAAGGTTCGTGGCCAAAGATTGCATTTGCTCCTTAAGGGCGCTGGCGTTCTGTACCACTTCCTCATTTACGGACGCTTGTCTGCTGGCACTTTCCAACTGTACTTTGTAAAGGCTGTTCAAAGACTCCATCTGGGAGGCCGCCTGTACCATTTCATCTGAATATTTCTTGGTGGATTCCATTGCGTCCACTGTTGGGGCAATGCCCTTGGCTGCACCTTCAAAGTTCTTGATGCTGGATCCCAAGCTTTCCATAAGGTTGGCGTCCACGCCGGCCTCTTTCAACAGGTCGTCCAATTTTTTGGACAAAGAAGTTTCCGCTTCCTTGATCTCGGCCACTTCGTTCTTTCTTCCGGCAGATTGACCTCCGGACAACTCTGGGTACACCAAAGACCAATCCAATTCATCGTCTACGGGCTCAAATGCACTGATCGCGAATATCAGCGCTTCCGTAATAAGACCTATAGCAAGTAGAATACCCCCGTTCAAAGGACCAAACTCCCAGTGTAGGATTTTGAACAATGCACCAATGATAACGACCGATGCCCCAAGGCCATAGGCCATGTTGAATAATTTTTTTGTTGATTTTGACTGTGCCATGATTTAATTTGATTTAAGGTTTAATAATAAAGATTTGGTTAAATTTTAATGTGAAATGTTGTGATGAATTATGATATAATTATTAACAAATACGGTTTATTGTGTTGAGTCTTCTTCTCCCATGTAATCCTGTACCGTTCTGAAACCTATGTAACTACGGGCAGAATCTGCATATTCATAATCTCTGGTGCTCACCTGTAGGAAGTAGGCCACATCTTTCCAAGACCCTCCCCGGATCACCTTTCTATTGTTCGCCTGATCGCCCCCATTCGGGTTCATTGTGGAGACGTATTCATAGGCACTGGGATCATAACTAGAGTTGGTCCACTCAGAGACGTTACCGGCCATATTGTATAGGTTGAAGTCATTGGGCTCGTAGGATTTGGCCTCTACGGTGTAAAGGGCCATATCCGCTGCATAATCACCTCTCTGTGGTTTGAAATTGGCCATGAAGCAACCGGTATCACTTATGACATAAGGGCCTCCCCATGGATAGGTGCCTCCCTCAATACCGCCCCTGGCAGCATATTCCCATTCCGCTTCCGTGGGCAGCCTGAACTTATTCACGAATTGCCTGCCCCTACTTTTTTGGTCATCATTCTTAAACTTGGTCCTCCAGTTACAGAAAGCCTGGGCCTGCTGCCAAGAAACACCTACTACAGGGTAATCACTGTAGGCATCGTGCCAAAAATAATCGTTGTGCATGGGCTCATTGTAGGAATATTCAAAATCCTTGATCCAAACGGTGGTGTCCGGATAGATTTCCAATTCCTCTGTACGGATGAAATCCTTACGGCTCCCTTTGCCCTTTTTAGCGGCACGGGCAGCGGCCTCAATATCCATCCAAGTATACTTGTATTTCAATTTGGTGACGTCTATGCTCCTTTGGCCGTTATAGGATTCCTCTTCAGGAATGTAAATAGAGTCCATGATTTCCGTGTAGTATTCATCCGGATATTCTGAAGTGTCCCAGATCAAATCCTCATCTTTGTTGAGGGCCCTACCCTCATAACCGGTCTCCCCCATGCCAGAATAATTGTCCAACATGTACTTATCGTAGACCGAGGCCCTTGTGGTATCCGCATCCCTAAAGGCATATTCCCCAATACCGCCCTCTTCCGGACCAATGCCCAGTTCGTCTGCTAAAATGGCCAAGCGGGTACGTACTATAGAGTCCTTTACCCATTCTACAAACTGGCGGTACTCACTATTGGTGATCTCGGTGTCATCCATATAAAATGAACGCACGGTAACCGTTTTGGTGGGAGCATTTAAGACTTTGGCCTGATCCTCCTCACTTTTACCCATGATGAAAGAACCCCTGGGAATGAGCTCCATCCCATATGGTTTTTCCGGATACCATTTCTTTCCCTGGACTCCGACTAGCTCTCCTTTTGTTTTAGAACCACAACTGGATAGTAAAAAAACAAACGCTATAGATGACAACAATAGCTTCTTCATACTTTAGGTTAAATTTCGATTTTGGTTATAAACTGCAAATACGATTGTTTATTCTAATTTCTAAAACTACGTTTTGTTTAAATTATTGTACGTAGCCTAGGTATCCCACAAAAAAATCGTATTTAATTAAAGCCTTTCTTATAGGCCTTGAACCACCTTTCTGGAATGTCCTGGTCACATGCGTCCAGATAATCCTGTTCAGTGCAAGGTAATAACGCAGTGGTGTAGGGTTTAGTATGTGAAGTATAAATAGATGGCACCTCAACCCACCATCTTTCCGTAAGCAGACTTTTGTAGAAAACCAGTTGCTCTGTTTCGCAGGGAACCATATACTTGGTAAAGTCGTCTGTCTTGGAATAGGGCGTTTCCAAAATCCTGTAGTTCACCCCTTCCATAAAGTACCATATGATCTGCGCCACCAATTGGTGCGATTGTACGTTGTTGTCCATTTCATAGATGCCAAAGACATTCATCTTGTCCCCTAGGCCCGCATATCTGGCAATGGCGCATATCTCCCTTCCGGTAAACCCATTGGGCGAGAATTGTGCCGTGGTGGATATCTCACTGGCTTTAATGGAACGCACATCCAAACTCACCATGTTGGCATTGCGCAGTACGGGTTCTGCCAAAGCGAGGTCATTGGCCACTTCCCCCAATCTGTAGGCGTCAAAAAAAAGACGCTCCATGAGGTCTGTCTCCTCTTGTGCGTTGAAATAACTTTGATATCCTATGTTGGAAAAATTAAAGAGATTGTTGGGCTTGTCCGTAATGATCTTGCTCATATAGGAGTGGGAGGAAATGAGCTCATCATCCATGCCAAAATCAAATCTGCTGTCCACGGCCACTAGGTTCACCATATCCTTTATGCCATCAAAGGCCCTATAGGCAGGGTAGGTAATGTCTTGGGTGGCCCCGAGGATGATGGGTATGATATTCTCCTCCAGTAGACCGGCCACGATCTCCTTGACCACAAAATATGTGTCCTCTACGGTGTTGCCCTCCTCAATATCGCCCAGGTCTACCATGGTGGTGTTCCAGTTGCCCATCATTAAGCGGTACAGTTGCAATCGAATACCGTTGACATCCAGTTTGTCCAATTTTTTTTCAAAGGCGTTCCTGGATTCCCGTACCCCCAAAATGGCAAAGGTGGCATTGGCCAAGACGGGTAGCCCGTCCTGTTCCGTATGTATGTAACAATTTTTTCCCAAGGCCTGTGCGGGCAAGAACTCGCAATGCGCCATTACCTTGTCTTCTACAGGGACTAAAAAATCAAAGGCCATTTACAATAATGGTATTGGTGTTATTTTTTTGATTTTGATTTTGCCTTGGTCTTGCGTTTGGGGGTTTTCTGCTCAATCAATTTTTTGGCCTCATCCAATGACATGCCCGCGGCATCTACTGTTTTGGCCAATTCCACTTTTACCTTTCCTTTGATGATTTGGTGCCTGCCCCACCTTGCCTTTTCTATGCGTATGCCCTCTTCTGGCCAATCCTGCACCACTTTATCTATTTCCTTCTGCTTTTTGGCCTCGATCAGCTCTTCCACATCTTTTTTGGAAAGGTTGTCAAAATCATATTTTTTGTTCACATTGATGAACATCCCGTCCCATTTGATAAACGGACCAAAACGGCCTTTGCCCTTGGTTACGTCTTTTCCCTCGTAGGTAGCAATGGGCGCATCTGCCTTTTCTTTTTCCTTGATGAGCTCAATGGCCGTATCCATGGTCACCTCTAAGGCACTTTCCTCTTTGGGCAGGGAAATGAACTTTTTTCCAAACCTCACATACGGACCAAAACGGCCCACGTTGGCCTCCACTTCCTCTCCTTGGTATACCCCAAGTTTTCGGGGCAGTTTAAAGAGGTCCATGGCTTCCTCATAGGAAATGGTGTTCAATGATTGATCGGGCATTAGGCTGGCAAAGAGTGGCTTCTCCTCATCCTCTACCGTGCCTATCTGCACCATGGGGCCAAATCTGCCCAGACGAACGGCAACTTGGCGACCGCTTTTGGGGTCTTTGCCCAATACCCTTTCCCCGCTGGCACGATCGGCATTTTCCTCAACATCCTTTACGTTGGGCTCAAAGTCCTTGTAAAAGCTCTTCATCATTTTCTTCCAGTCTTCCTCCCCTGTGGCAATCTCATCAAAATCCTCCTCTACCTGGGCCGTGAAATTGTAATCCAGGATATTGGCAAAGTTGGTCACCAAGAAATCAGTGACGATCATGCCTATGTCCGTGGGCACCATTTTGCCTTTATCAGAACCTACATTTTCGGTCAAGATCTTTTCCTTCACCGAGGCACCTTCCAAAAGCAATTGCGCATATTTTCTTTCCTGCCCCTCCACAGTGCCTTTCTCTACATAGCCCCTGTTGAGTATGGTGGATATGGTGGGCGCGTACGTAGAGGGACGGCCAATACCCAGTTCTTCCAATTTCTTAACCAAAGAGGCCTCCGTAAAGCGATAAGGGGGCCTGGTAAACCTTTCGGTAGCGGTAATGTAATTATTGAGCAAGGTCTCCCCTTCTTTCATGGCCGGCAGCATCCCCTCCTGTTCTTCGGCCATATCCTCATCATCCAAGCCTTCCATATAGGCCTTTAAGAAACCATCAAAGGTAATGACCTCTCCGTTGGCGGTAAATAGTTCCTTATGCCCACTGGACTTAATTTTGACATTGGTCCTTTCCAGCTCGGCCTCACTCATTTGCGAGGCAATGGTCCTTTTCCAGATCAGGTCGTACAATTTGCTTTGATCACGCTCCAAAGAGGGGCTCTGGTTCATCATATTGGTGGGCCGTATGGCCTCGTGTGCCTCTTGGGCCCCTTTGGATTTTCCTGTAAAGTTCCGGACCTTACTGTATTTTTCGCCATAATTGGCCACAATGGCTTCCTTGGCGGAGGCAATGGCCTCAGGGGATAAATTCACACTATCGGTCCGCATGTAGGTGATGAGCCCGGCCTCATAGAGCCTTTGTGCCACTTGCATGGTCCTACTTACCGAAAAATAGAGTTTTCTGGAGGCCTCCTGTTGCAGGGTGGAGGTAGTAAAGGGGGCCGAGGGCGACTTTTTGGCCGGTTTCTTATCCAACTGGTCCACAGAAAAATCGGACCCTATGTTTTTTTTCAAAAATGCCGCCGCGCTCTCCTTGGTCGCAAAGGTCTTGTTCAGCTTAGCACTGAAAACACTTCCCTCTGCGGTCTTGAATTCCGCCACGATACGAAACGAAGCCTCTGGGGAAAAGGCCTCAATATCCCGCTCACGTTCCACGATCAGGCGTACGGCAACAGATTGCACCCTGCCCGCGGAAAGCCCGGGCTTTATTTTTTTCCAGAGAACGGGAGACAACTGATAGCCCACCAAACGGTCCAAGACCCTTCTGGCCTGTTGCGCATTCACCAGATTATAATTGATGTCCCTTGGATTTTCTATGGCCTTTTGTATGGCGGCCTTGGTTATGGAATTGAAAACAATGCGTTTCGTCCTCTGCTTATCCAGTCCAAGCTCCTCGGCCAAATGCCAGGATATGGCCTCACCCTCTCGGTCCTCATCACTGGCCAACCAAATGGTATCCGCCTTTTTGGCCAGATCCTTTAATTTTTTGACCAAGGCCTTTTTATCCTTGGCAACGATATACTTTGGCTCAAAGTCATTCTCAATGTCAACACCCAATTCCTTTGACGGCAAATCTGCAATATGGCCAAAGCTGGACTCCACCTTAAAATCCTTACCTAAAAATTTTTCTATGGTCTTTGCTTTTGCCGGAGACTCAACGATTACCAAATTCTTTGCCATACACCACGCTTTTTTGAAGTTTACAAAGGTATACTAAAAAATATACTTGCTCCATACCACAAACCGCAACTAAAAAAGTGGGGCATTTTGCTTTTGTTTTTTGCACTGGGATACGGAGCCGTAAAAGATAGTCCCTTATTGTTTATGCCATGTTTTTTTATGTTATTTTTAAGGACTAAACCAAACTTTCAATATTCATGAAGCCAATTTCCTCCTTCCTCACCTTGTTGTTTATAGGCATACTGTGCATACCGAACGGCCACGCTCAACGCAAAAAAAAGAACAATGACGACCTTACGTTCCAAGAAGCCTTATATAATGGTATGGAATGGCGCCAGGTGGGCCCATTTAGAGGGGGCCGGGCCGGCACCGTGAGCGGCGTGCCCAATGATCCCAACCTTTATTATATGGGCACAGCGGGCGGAGGTGTTTGGAAGACCACGGATGCGGGCAATTCCTGGGAGTGCATTTCCGATGGTTTTTTTGGGGGCTCCATAGGGGCGGTGGCCGTTTCTGAGGCGGACCCTAATGTCATCTATGTGGGTGAGGGCGAGCAGACCCTACGTGGCAATGTTTCCTCTGGGAAAGGTGTCTGGAAAAGTCTGGATGCCGGCACTACTTGGCAATTTGTTGGATTAAAGGATTCTGAGCATATCTCTCGCATAAGGATACACCCACAAAATCCGGATATTGTATATGTGGCCGCCATAGGTAATTTATGGAAACCCAATGAGACCAGGGGCGTATTTCGTTCTACCGATGGGGGAAAAAATTGGGAAAAAGTACTTTATATAAGCGACAAGGCCGGTGCGGGAGACCTCATCATGGACCCCAATAACAGCAGGATACTGTATGCCGCCACGTGGGAAATGAGCAGGAACGGCTACCGTATGGACAGTGGCGGACCGGACAGTAGAATGTACAAAAGCACCGATGCGGGTGATACCTGGACGGACATCTCCACCCACTCCGGGTTGCCCGGTTTTCCGTGGGGCATTGTGGGCATTACCGTTTCTCCCGTGGACTCCAACCGGATCTGGGCCATTATTGAGGCCGAAGAGGGCGGGGTGTACCGATCGGACGATGCCGGAAAAACATGGGAGAAAATAAACGCCAACAGGGCCCTAAGACAACGGGCCTGGTACTACAGCCGTATTTATGCCGATACCCAAAACAAGGAAAAGGTCTATGTCATGAACGTAAGTTACGGTGTATCTACGGATGGCGGCAAGACCTTTACCCTTAAGAATGCCCCCCATGGCGATCACCATGATCTTTGGATAGCCCCCAACAACAACCAGCGCATGGCCATTGCGGATGACGGAGGGGCGCAAATATCCAATGACGGCGGTAATAATTGGACCACGTACTACAACCAGCCAACGGCCCAATTCTATCGCATAACTACTGACAGTCTTTTTCCCTACCGCATCTATGGGGCGCAACAAGACAATTCAGCGATACGTATTGCCCACCGATCACCGGGCAATAGCATTACCGAGGCAGATTGGGAGCCCACCGCCGGTGGAGAGAGCGCCCATTTGGCCCCAGACCCCAAGAACAACCAAATCGTTTACGGGGGCACCTATAAAGGATATATGAACCGTTTGGACCACACCACGGGCCAAATGACCTCCACCAATGTCTGGCCAGACAATCCTGCCGGTTCGGGCGCCGAGGTAATGAAGTACCGCTTCAACTGGAATTACCCTGTGACCTTTAGCAGACATGATCCCAACGTGCTTTATGCAGGATCTAATTTCTTGCACAAGACCACGGATGGCGGCCATTCCTGGCAGACCATCTCCCCAGATTTGACAAGGGGCCTTCCAGAGACCATTAAATCTTCTGGCGGACCCATTACGCAAGATAATACCGGAGCAGAATTCTACTCCAACATTTTTGTCATCTCAGATTCCGCCCTAGAGCCGGGAGTCATCTGGACGGGCAGTGACGATGGCCTCATCCACGTCACCAAAGACAATGGGGCTACTTGGGAAAACGTGACCCCCCCAGCGGCCATGTCCCCAAAATTGAACATGATCAACTGCATAGACCCCAGCCCGTTTCAAAAAGGCACGGCCTATGTAGCGGCCACGGCCTATAAGTTTGGGGATTATACACCCTATTTGTACAAGACCCAAGACTATGGGAAAACCTGGCAGTTGATCACCAACGGCATCAAGGACACGGATTATACCCGGGCCATACGATCGGACAAGGTTAGAGAAGGGCTTTTGTACGCCGGTACGGAGTGGGGCATGTACGTTTCGTTTGATGACGGTGCCTCTTGGAGGCCCTTTCAGCTGAACCTGCCAATTACTGCTATTAGAGACCTGCATGTGAGGGACAATGACCTTATTGCGGCCACCCACGGCAGAAGCTTTTGGATGATAGACGACCTTACGCCATTGCACCAACTTTCCCAAGAAATGGCCAACAGTGACTTTTATCTCTTTAAACCAGATCTGGCCTATAGAATGCACCAGGATAGAGGGCAGGAAGACGCTAAAAAAGAAGGACAAAACCATCCCAATGGTGCCCTCATCCATTATTACATCAAAGACCTGCAGGAAACGGACACGGTTGAGCTAACCATTTTGGAAACCAATGGCAAGGTGATCCAGGAATTTTCCAACCACGCCAAAGAAGACAAACTGAACCCGGCATCTGTCAAAAAACTGACGGTTGAAAAGGGGGGCAACAGATTGGTATGGGACATGCGCTACCCAGGGTTCAAAGCTTTTGAGGGCATGATCTTCTACTCCTCCCCCAATGTGGGCCCCAAGGCCGTTCCTGGGGAGTACACCGTGCGTTTGTCCGTAAACGGGAAGGCGCAAGACCAGACCTTTACCATTGTAAAAGACCCACGCCTGCCCAATACACACAAAGAGTATGAAGAGCAATTCAATTTTCTGATGAAGGTAAGGGATGAAGTGTCACGGGCCAACGAGGGCATTATCAAGATCAGGAACATTAAAAAGGATTTGGCTTATGTGAAAGCAAAGGCCAAAGAGGACCAGGCCATGCAAGAGTTGATCACCACCTATGAAAAAGAACTATCCGAGATTGAGAACAACATCCACATGACCAAAAACCAGAGCCGGCAAGACCCACTCAACTATGGCATACGAATCAATAACCGTTTGGCATTCTTGTTGGCAGATGCACAACGGGGAGATGCTGCTCCCACACAACAGGCTCAGGCTTTTTTCAAAGAGGTGACCCAAGAACTGAACGTTGAGCTCAATGCCCTGAATGCGTTGATCAAAGAACGGACCGATGCCATCAACACTAAGATTTCGGCAAATGGCATAAAAATCATTGCTTCGGAGTAGGGGCGGAAAATGATTTGATGAAAGAAGGGTGTCTAAAAAAGCTGTTTTGACCAAAACCGTCACAGGAGCGAAGCTGGGCTATAGGGACCATGAATATCTCAATGCTCTCGACGCCACTTGAACGGACAGAAAAAAGGAGTTTTTGGACACCCTTATTTATTTTATGCAAAGATGGTCATTCCCTTATTGTAATACCAGTGTACTGATAAGACTGATGTCATTTTCCAGATATTCATACTGAAGCAATTTCTGGTCGCCCACCAATAAAAGGGACTTTTCCAATGGAATGACGTCATAGGCCACAATATCGGCAAAATGGTTCAAGAGGGTAATATTGGGGGCATTGGTCTTGTCATAGACCTTAAGTCCGGAAGCGCCATCACAGATGAACAATGTATTGCCCTTGAATCCAAGTCCATTGGGCCCATCCATGGGGTAGATGACCTTGAGCTCTGGATTCTTAAGATCGGAAACATCCACAATATACAGCCCGCTCTCCGTATTCCCACAAAAGTCGCCCCCTTTTAGGGTCACATATGCAAGATCACCATCCACCACCACGGGATCACATGCGGTACCATGTCTGAATTCAGAAATGAACGAGGGCTTGGCAGGATCTAGGATGTCATAGATGTACATTCCTTGCCTGCCCCCTATGAACAAGATATCGCCTTGGTTAAAAATGGTCTCAATGTCCCAGTTCACATGTACGTCCTCCAGCACCTTGGGCTCGCTTAGATTGGAAATGTCCATGATGTTGATGTTGCTATAGTCCACTACGTATAGATAATCACCCACGATCTTGAAACGTGCCATAGATCCCCCTTGGCCCACATTTCCTGAGGGTGCATTGCTCGTATGGGATAGAGCCATATCCTCCTGAACGGCAAATCTATCTGTATACTCTGAAACCGGCACTCGCTCTGTGGAAACGTCCCAACCTACTATCACATCATTCATATAGTCCATATCCCCATAGTCATAGATATCGGCTTGGGGAAAGACCAGGTCTTCCAACCAAATACCGTAATTGTCATAAATGGCATTTTCCACCCGGTTAATGACCTTTATCGCATTAATTTCCGAAATGTCAAACACCACAAGGTCCCCGTAGCTGTCCGCAAAAAGCTTATCATCCTTAATGGAAATATCATTGTTGCCCTCTACCTTGATAAAGGCAATAGTACTGGGGTTTTTGGGGTCTTCATTATTGATGACATGAAACCCACGATTTACATCGTTCACAAAGATAAAGTCCTTATAGGCATAGATCTTACCAGAGGTTGTCATGGGTACGGGCTCAGAGATGCTTATGGCATTCGCCTTGAACTCCGTGGCATCCATAAGGATCGGCCTGGCCACCTGATAGGTTTCATAGGGGCCGTCATCATCACAGGACACAAAAAAGGCGAGTGCAGAAAAAAGTAGCGCAACTACATAAGGTTTCATATTTCAATTATTTATCGGTTATCTTATAGATGTGTAAGATACCATTTGGTTGCGCTGAACTATTTTAAGGAATGGTTGCCCCATGTTCAAAACCAACGCCATCCTTATATATATAATACATAGGGACTTTAGAGAGCATGGCCGTGAACAGGACGCCCACAAAACAGAGTAAAATACCCAACTCCGCAATAATGCCCAGAACGATCAACAGGCCAAAGATGACCAACCAATTCTTATTGCCAAGGGTAAAGCTGGCCTTTACCATGTTCATGGCGGACAATTCTTCATTGAACGCCAAAAATGCCGGAAAAAGGGACATGGGCACCACCAAATAAAAGAGCCCAAGTCCACAGGTAAGCACCCCTACTAAGGAAAGCCCCAACATGATCAGGGCCAGATTGAACACCTTTCCCAAACGGCCCTGTTTAAAAAAATAAAAATAATCGTCCGCTCCAAGGAGGTTTAGGTCCTTGGCCCTGCATATCTTGAGAAAGGCAGCATTAAGTGCTAAACTGAAGGTTAATATCCCGATGAGCAAAACGGGAAACAAAATGGCCATGCCCACAAGCATTAAGATGGGAGGTTCTTCTGATTTGAGCATTTCTGGGTCCGTGATGCCCGCGGCGATCATGGGAGTGTAGAAAATGATATAAAACGGTAAGATGGTCAGGACCGTTAAGACCAAGGTGATGAACCCTTGAAGCCATACATTCTGGAAAAGGGAAACGGACCTGCTGAAAATCTGGGCAAAGTCCAAAGGGGGCCGTGATGTGATTTCTTGGTTGATTTGTTCTAAAGTCATATGGGTTGTTTTAGGATTGCCGGGAACGTGATAAAACCTAAAATTACAATAAAATAACTGTCATATTGTCACGATTTTTAATATAATACTATCTTTGCAACCCAGTTTTAAGGACCGCAACCGCGCAGTTACATGGAAAAGACCATAGACGAAAAAATACAGGGAAGTGCCATTACACTTCAAAACAATTCCGGCAACGACCGTAAACTCTATATAGAAAGTTATGGCTGCCAAATGAATTTTTCAGATAGTGAAATCGTGGCCTCCATCTTGGCCCAAGAGGGTTTCAACACCACGCAGAAAATGGAGGAGGCGGATCTGATTCTGGTGAACACCTGTTCCATTAGGGATAAAGCAGAGCAGACCGTGAGGAAACGCCTGGAAAAGTTCAACGCCGTAAAAAAGGGCAACCCCCATATGAAAGTAGGTGTGCTTGGCTGCATGGCAGAGCGGTTGAAGAGCAAGTTCTTGGAAGAGGAGAAAATCGTGGACATGGTGGTGGGCCCCGATGCCTATAAGGACCTGCCCAACCTCATCCAAGAAATAGACGAGGGCCGCAATGCGGTCAACGTGATCTTATCCAAAGATGAAACCTATGGTGACGTGGCCCCTGTTCGGCTCAACTCCAACGGAGTAACCGCTTTTGTCTCCATTACCCGTGGCTGTGACAATATGTGCACTTTCTGTGTGGTCCCCTTTACCAGGGGCCGGGAACGAAGCCGAGATCCCCTTTCCATTATCGCGGAAGTGAACGATTTATGGAACAAGGGCTTTAAGGAAATCACCCTCTTGGGGCAAAACGTGGACAGTTATCTCTGGTACGGCGGCGGCCTCAAAAAAGATTTTGAAAAGGCCAGTGACATGCAGAAGGCCACCGCTGTGAATTTTGCCAAATTATTGGAGCTCACGGCCTTGGCGCAGCCTAAAATGCGCATTCGTTTTTCCACCTCCAACCCGCAGGACATGACCATGGATGTCATTGAGACCATGGCCCAATTTGAGAACATCTGCAACTACATTCACCTACCTGTACAAAGCGGCAGCAACCGCATTCTTAAGGCCATGAACCGCCTGCATACCAGGGAGCACTATTTTGGACTGATAGACAACATCAAAAAAATCATTCCAGATTGTGCCTTTAGCCAAGATATGATCACGGGGTTCCCAACGGAAACAGAGCAAGACCATCAAGACACCCTGTCCCTAATGGAATATGTGAAATACGACTATGGGTTCATGTTCGCCTATTCAGAGCGGCCGGGGACCATGGCCGCTAGGAAAATGGAGGACGATGTGCCCGCAGAGGTAAAAAAGAGACGGCTGCAAGAGATCATTGCCCTTCAGCGCAAACACAGTTTGTACAGAACGCAACAGCATGTAGGCCAAGTAGAGGAGGTGCTCATAGAGGGCACTTCAAAAAAATCAGATGCACATTGGATGGGTCGTAATACCCAAAATACAGTGGTGGTGTTCCCTAAGGAAAACTATGCCATAGGCGATTTTGTCAACGTAAAGATCAATGACTGTACCTCGGCCACTCTTTTGGGAACGGCGGTAGGTCTCTCCAAGAACAACTAAAGAAAAACGCCCTTAATGGAAAGCGTACAGAACATAAAACAACGGTTTGAGATCATTGGCCAA
This sequence comes from uncultured Maribacter sp., assembly GCA_937125035.1. Taxonomy (GTDB): domain Bacteria; phylum Bacteroidota; class Bacteroidia; order Flavobacteriales; family Flavobacteriaceae; genus Maribacter. The sequence continues at coordinate 20,481 of CAKZLG010000286.1, forward strand.
GACCCTAAGCTGAACAGGGCCTTGGAAAAGGCCATTCAAGTGGCCCCTACGGATATCTCGGTCCTCGTGACCGGAGAAAGCGGGGTGGGCAAGGAATCCATTCCCAAGATCATTCACGCCCTATCCCACAGAAAACACGCCAAGTATATTGCGGTAAACTGTGGCGCCATCCCGGAGGGAACCATAGACAGCGAGCTTTTTGGCCATGAAAAAGGGGCCTTCACCGGTGCCACCCAAACCCGGAGCGGTTATTTTGAAGTGGCCGATGGTGGAACCATTTTTTTAGATGAAGTAGGGGAACTGCCCCTCACCACCCAGGTCCGGCTGTTGCGCGTATTGGAAAACGGTGAGTTTTTAAAGGTAGGGTCCTCGCAGGTGCAAAAGACCAATGTGCGCATTGTGGCGGCCACCAATATGAACATGTTCCAGGCCATTGAAAAGGAAAAATTCAGGGAAGACCTGTATTACCGGTTAAGTACCGTGGAAATCTCCTTGCCACCATTACGGGAAAGAAGGGAGGACATCCATTTGCTGTTCCGCAAATTTGCATCGGATTTTGGCCAAAAATACAAGATGCCCACCATTAGATTGGAAGAGGATGCCGTGGCGGTACTCTTAAAGTATAGATGGCCGGGGAACATACGCCAATTGCGCAATATAGCGGAACAGGTATCCGTACTGGAAGAAAACAGGAGTATTGGCGCCGCCATATTGAACGGCTATCTCCCCAATAATACGGGAACGAATTTGCCGGCCGTCATCAACCCCACCAAAAAGGAGAGCGATTTCAGCAATGAAAGGGAAATTCTTTACAAGGTGCTTTTTGACATGAAGGGCGATTTGAACGACCTTAAAAAGTTGACCATGGAGCTTTTGAAGAACAATGATTCCCAAAAGGTACAGGAGGAAAACGAGCATCTGATCCGCAAGATCTATGGGGATGAGGAGGAGGCCGTTTCCGAGGAGGCCATGGAGGCCGCTGTTTTGCAACTGCCCGAACCCTATGTGGAGCGCACATATGCCCCCGCCCCCACCACAGAGGACAAATACCATTTTGCCGAAGAGATCCAAGAAGAGGAAACCCTATCTTTACAAGAAAAGGAAATAGAACTGATCAAAAAATCCTTGGACCGCAACAACGGCAAGCGCAAGGCCGCAGCCGCGGAACTGGGCATTTCAGAACGGACCCTCTACAGAAAAATAAAACAATACGATCTTTAACTAGGCCATGAAAGCTATTCCAAGAATTACATTATTCATTGCCGCCTTACTCTTGGCCCAAAGTTGTGGGGTCTATAATTTCACGGGAGGCAACGTTGGGGCGGCAGAGACGTTCCAGGTCAACTATTTTCAAAATTATGCCACCCAGAGCCCTGGCTCCATTTTTGAGCCCGGCATGGATAGGGACTTCACTTTGGCCCTACAAGAGAGAATCAGGGACCAGACCAGCCTGGACCTGGTGAACAGCGGTACTGCGGACCTGCTGTATGAAGGGGAAATCACCGAGTACAGGATTTCTCCCATGACCGCCACCGCACAACAGAACGCCGCCCAGAACAGGCTCTCCATACGGGTAAAATGCCGGTTCTACAATCGTTTGGAGGAAGACAAGGGTTTTGACCAGAGCTTTTCCTTTTTTTACGATTACCCGGCCAATGTGCAACTCAACGCCATAAAGACAGAGGCCCATGAGGTCATTTTTGAACGCATAACACAAGACATTTTCAATGCTTCACTAGCCGACTGGTAGTCCCATGAAAATAACCGATTTCACATATCTCCTAGAGCACCCCCATAAGGTGGTTGACCCTGTACAGACCAAACATTTGGAGGACATCATCAAGGAATACCCCTATTTCCAAGCAGCACGGGCCCTTCACCTCAAGGGACTCAAAAACCTGAACAGCTACAAGTACAACAGGGCATTGAAAGCCACGGCCGCCTACACCACCGATCGTGAAATCTTGTTTGAATACATCACCTCACCCAACTTCCTGCAGCCCCCAACAGCACCAAACACAGGGGCCGCAAATGGGGAGGGTAGTCCTGAGGTTGAGGTCAGTACACCAGAAAACCCGCTCATTGCACCTTCTGAGGACAAACCGTTGCCCCAAGACGAAAGAGATGCGGAAAAAATTTTGGACCCCCTATTGTTCGAGCAAAAGGAAGCAGAAAAAAAATTGGAACTGGGCACTCCGATCACTTTTGACAAACAGGAGAAGTATTCCTTTGGGCAATGGTTGCAATTGGCCTCAAAAAAACCGCCTGCCAAAGAAAGCCAAACCATTAAGCCCACCGAGGCAAAGAAGGAGAACGCACCTTCAGCCAAAACAACTACTTCAAAAAGTATAGCGGAAAAGTTCAACCGCATAGACAAGTTCATAGCCAAGAACCCAAAAATAGTGCCCAAGGAGAAAACGGAGGCCGTTGTAGATGTATCCAGTTCAGTAAAGTTCGATAAAAACGAACTCATGACAGAGACACTGGCAAGGGTGTATTTGGAGCAAAAAAAGTTCAAAAAGGCCATACAGGCCTATAAAATTTTAAGTTTGAAATATCCGGAAAAAAGTAGTTTCTTTGCAGACCGAATTAAAGCGGTAGAAAAATTAAAAAAAGATAACAAATAGGTAACATGAGCACATTTTCCATATTCCTCATCTTGATCATCATTGTTTGTTTCTTGCTGGTTTTGGTGGTCATGGTCCAGAACCCAAAGGGCGGCGGATTGTCCTCTTCCTTTGGCGGCGGTGGAAACCAAGTTGTAGGTGGCGTAAAGAAAACAGGTGATTTCTTGGATAAAAGTACGTGGACACTGGCCATTTTGTTGGTTGTCTTGATATTGGCCTCCAACATAGCACTCAAAGGTAATTTTAGTGAAGCCGATTCCAAATTACTGCAAGGGGATGACATAGAGACCACCGTACCTGAGACCCTTCCAGAAGAAGTGACACCCCCACCAGTGAGCACGGAAGCCACAGGGAACGATAGCCTGTAAACAAGGTATAAGAACATAATTAAATGCCAGCTAATGACAAGCTGGCATTTTTAGTTTACAATTATGTCAGTTTTATGGCAATGGCATAATTTCTGCCTGTTACCAGTGAATCATAAAAATCAATTTAAATTTTAATACTATGTCTAAAGTGAATATCAAACCATTGGCCGATAGGGTTCTTATTGAGCCCATGGCAGCTGAGACCAAAACAGCTTCAGGAATCTACATTCCGGACACCGCTAAGGAAAAACCGCAAAAAGGCAAAGTTGTTGCCGTTGGCCCTGGGACCAAAGACGAAAAGGTTACCGTGAAGGTAGGTGACACCGTGCTCTACGGAAAATATGCAGGCACAGAATTGAAATTGGAAGGTACGGATTACCTCATGATGCGCGAAAGTGACATCTTGGCAATCATCTAACCCTTTATTGAAAAACGAAACCATAAAATTTAAAGACATTTAAAAATGGCAAAAGACATTAAATTTGATATAGATGCAAGGGACGGCCTAAAAAGGGGCGTTGATGCATTGGCAAACGCAGTAAAAGTAACTTTGGGACCTAAGGGCAGAAATGTGATCATCAGTAAATCTTTCGGTGCCCCTCAGGTGACCAAAGATGGTGTAACCGTGGCCAAGGAAATAGAATTGGCAGATGCGTTGGAGAACATGGGCGCACAAATGGTAAAGGAAGTGGCCTCCAAGACCAATGACCTGGCCGGTGATGGTACCACTACCGCCACCGTTCTAGCCCAGGCCATTGTTAAGGAAGGTTTGAAAAACGTGGCCGCCGGTGCAAACCCCATGGATCTTAAAAGGGGTATTGACAAGGCGGTTGAGGCCATCGTTGAGAACTTGGCAAAGCAATCCAAAAAAGTGGGGGATTCCTCTGAGAAAATAAAGCAGGTAGCCTCTATTTCCGCCAACAATGACGAAACGATTGGCGACTTGATCGCCCAAGCTTTTGAAAAAGTGGGCAAAGAAGGTGTCATCACCGTTGAGGAAGCCAAAGGAACCGATACCTATGTGGATGTAGTGGAAGGTATGCAGTTTGATCGCGGTTACCTTTCCCCCTACTTCGTGACCGATTCTGAAAAGATGGTCACGGAATTGGAGAACCCGTACATCTTACTTTTCGATAAGAAAATTTCCTCCATGAAAGACCTGCTTCCCGTTTTGGAGCCCGTAGCCCAGTCCGGTAAGCCGCTCTTGATCATAGCTGAGGATGTGGACGGTGAGGCCTTGGCCACATTGGTGGTGAACAAGCTTAGGGGATCCCTGAAAATTGCCGCTGTAAAAGCGCCAGGTTTCGGAGACCGTAGAAAGGCCATGTTAGAGGACATCGCCATTCTTACCAAAGGTACCGTGATTTCTGAAGAACGTGGATTCTCTTTGGACAATACTACCGTGGACATGCTGGGTACCTGTGAAAAGGTCAGTATAGACAAAGACAATACGACCATTGTAAATGGTGGTGGGGTAGCCAAGGACATCAAGACCCGTGTCAACCAGATCAAATCTCAAATAGAGACCACTACTTCTGATTATGACAAGGAAAAGCTGCAAGAGCGTTTGGCCAAATTGGCCGGCGGTGTGGCCGTACTCTACGTAGGTGCTGCGTCTGAGGTGGAAATGAAGGAGAAAAAAGACCGTGTGGATGATGCTTTGCACGCCACTAGAGCGGCTGTGGAAGAAGGTATCGTTGCCGGTGGCGGTGTGGCCCTAGTGAGGGCAAAAGCGGTCCTTTCCAAGGTAAGTACGGAAAATGAGGATGAAGCAACAGGACTACAGATCGTAGCCAGGGCCATTGAATCCCCATTACGTACCATTGTTGAAAATGCCGGTGGCGAAGGTTCAGTGGTCGTGGCCAAAATCTTGGACGGAAAAGGGGATTACGGCTATGATGCCAAATCAGAGAAATATGTGGAGATGATGAAGGCCGGTATCATTGATCCGAAAAAAGTGACCCGTGTGGCCTTGGAGAACGCTGCTTCCGTAGCAGGCATGATCCTCACCACGGAATGTGCACTTACAGACATTAAGGAAGATGCCCCAGCAGGCCCGCCAATGGGCGGCGGTGGCGGTATGCCCGGAATGATGTAGTCCCGTGCCCGCCAAAAGCAGAAATCTGCTTTTATGCGGAAATAAT
>CAKZLG010000287.1 GCA_937125035.1 uncultured Maribacter sp.
TTCGCAATGGGATCAAAAAGACCCCTACGAAACCGTTTTGAAGTCCAGAGAGGGTGATGGTTGGAAGGAAGAATCCTTTGACCTTTTGAATGACGATATTGATTATGAGTGGCGTTTGTTCGGCCGATCCACCTCAGATGACAAAGGGCCAATTGTCATGTTCCTGAACGCCTATGACCTCTTGCAAAAGAACAATGCAGCCCTTCCCTTCAACATCAAGGTCATTTTGGACAGTGAGGAAGAACGCAGCAGTGCCCCGCTTCCCAAAGCCGTGAAGACCTACAGGGAACTGTTGCAGGCCGATTTTTTGGTCATCAACGATGGTCCCGTGCATGCCTCCCAAAGGCCTACCATCATTTACGGTTGCCGCGGCATCACCACCCTGACCCTGACCACCTATGGCCCGTTGGCACCACAGCATAGCGGTCACTATGGCAATTATGCGCCCAATCCGGCCCTGCGGCTGGCCAAAGTGCTGGCCAGTATGAAAGATGAAGAGGGAAAAGTGCTGATCAAAGGATATTACGATAATATTGTTTTGGATGATAAAACCCTGGCCGTACTAAAAAGCGTGCCCGATGACGCCAGCGCCATCAATGCGCATCTGGCGATCAAAACACCGGATGCCGTGGGCGGTTTTTACCAAGAATCCTTGCAATACCCCTCTTTGAACATTAGGGGCATGGGGGCCGCTTGGATCGGAGATGAGGCAAGAACCATTGTACCCGCAACGGCCACGGCAGAACTTGATCTGCGCTTGGTGCCCGAATCCGATGGCGGCCGATTAAAATCCCTCGTAAAAAAGCATGTGGAATCCCAAGGCTATTATGTGATGGATACCGTACCCAGTCTTAAAGAGCGAGGTAGTTATGATAAGATCATGACCCTGCAGGAAGGATCGGTCACCAATGCCTTTAGGACCGAACTGGACAACCCTTATGGTCAATTTCTGGTGAACACCCTAAAGACCGCCTTCAATGAAGAGGTGGTACAAATCCGTATCATGGGCGGCACGGTGCCCATTGCCCCGTTTATCAATGAATTGAAGATCCCCGCGTTCATCGTGCCCATGGTAAATCCGGACAATAACCAGCACAGTCCCAACGAAAATCTGAAAATTGGCCAATTGGCCTATGGTATACAGGCTTTTTATACCATTTTGAGTACAGCGCCCACCAAGTAAGGTCATAGGAAATACATGGTTGGGCTGCCGCTTTTGGAATGTTGTCCGTATTATTTTATCAAGTTGATGATAAAAACCCCGTTGGCGCCACGCGCACCGTACAAGGTGGTATCTTCCCCTTTCAATAATTCAATGGATTGTACCTCCACAGGATTAATGAATGAAATATCGGGAACGAAATTATCATCAACAATGAAAAGGGGCGTATCATCACCAAAAGAACCTCTGCCCCTTACAACAATGGTACTGCCATTCACCGTTATGCCGGTGAACATTTCACGTATCAACTGAAAAATATCTGGATATTCCTTAAACCTAGCGGGATCTATGGTCCCTTTTTTAGGGGCGACCATATTGAAACCCAATCCTTCCAGATCTTTCTCGGTAAGATGATCTATAGAACCATCAAATGCGAAATTTACCGTAGCACTGCCATCGTAATCCTTGGTATACAAGCCATGGTCTTTAGCATAAATGGCCAATGAACGGGTGTTTTCAGGGACTTTGGTCTTAAATTTTCCCTTTTTATTGGTCCTTACGAAGGTCTTAACGGAATCCACGAACAATACCGCTTTACGTATGGGAACCCCTGAGGGGTCCAGAACAACACCCTCTAAATGGGCCTTTTGAATGGGTCCGTTCTGGGCAAAACACATACCGCCCGCCCATATTAAGAGCCAAATACACTTTTTCATATCGTCCTTGTTTCTAATGAAAATACAAAAATTACTCGATAAAGTACACAACCACAATATACTAGGTTGATCATTATGCCTGAGCACGTCCTACTGGTACCAGTAGGACGTGCTCAGGTTCGTTCTCTCATGGCCGCCAGGTTTCGGTGATAAGCAGTATCTTTTCAAAGACGATTCTAGGCAGAATTCCTACTGGCATTGATATTTCCGTACAAGGACCTCGTCACGATTTTTTCATACAGTTCCTTGTGCTCCGTACCTTCCCCTATTTTCTGTAGGGCATATTGCTGAATGACCAAGAGGGGAAGTACAATATTCTCCCTTATTTTTATGGACTCCCTAGAAATGGCCTCCTTCTCCATTAGGATTTCCATACCGCTCAATTCCAACAACATTTTCTTGGACAAGGTGTACTCATCATGCAGAATTTGCCAGAAGGCGCCATACTTCTCGTTTTCCTTCATGTAACTGGTGAGCTCAAAATAACATTTGGAAAGGCTCATCATACTGTTCATCATGAGCGCCTGAAAAAACGGCACCTCATGGTACAGGTCCGTCACTTCTTGGAAACGGCCTTCGTCCTTTAATTTTTTCAAGGCTGTTCCAATACCAAAATACCCGGGCACGTTCTGCTTCAACTGGCTCCAAGAACCTACAAACGAAATGGCCCGTAGATCCGAGAGTTCCAATTTTGCCTTGTTGCCCCGCTTGCCCGGCCTGCTCCCAATGTTCGCCTTGGTATAGTATTTCAGCGTGCTCATTTCCTCCAAGTAGGGCATGAACTTGTCATGGTGCTTTAGGGCATCGTATTTGGCAAAACTGATTTCCGAAAGTTCTTCTATCAAGGCCCTGGACGCATCAGATATGGTTATGTTCTTGCCCAAAATGGTATTGGACAAGCCTGCGGTGAGCAATTGCTCGCTATTATAGATGAACTGTTCCTTGGTGCCATACGTACTGGTGATGGTCTGCCCCTGAATGGTAAGCTGTATCTCATTGTTGGCCACCAGATCGGTCTGTGCGGCATAGAAACGATGGGTCTTGCCACCACCACGGGCCGGGGGACCGCCCCTGCCGTCAAAAAAGATGGCCGCGATGCCATTGCGCTCACAGACGCCGGAAAGTACTTCCTTGGTCTTTAAGATGGACCAATTGGCCTTTAAATATCCCCCATCTTTAGTACCGTCTGAAAAACCCAACATAATGGTTTGCCTCAACTTTCGTTGTTCCAAATGGTTTCTATACTCCGGTAGATCGAACAACCGTTGCATGGTGGCCTCAGCATTTTCCATGCCCCTCATGGTCTCAAAAAGCGGTACAATATCAAAAGTAATGGGCTCATTGCTCCAACCACACCAACGGAATAGCGCAAATACAAAAAGAACCGCAAAGGTATCCTCAGAGTTACTTATGATATAACGGTTACAGCCTTCTTCGCCGTTGCGCCGCTGAATCGTCTTCAATTGTTTTATGTTCTTTATGGTATCCTGAACAAGTTCATCACTGTAGTCCGTTTCTGAAAGCGACAGCTCTTTGTGCAGGAGGATGTCCGTGAGTTCCTCTTCGGACAGTTCTGAAAGGTCGTTTTTGATAAGGCCCTTATCCACAAATACGGCAGTCATGACCTTTTGGTGCATGGAATGGTCTTGGCGAATGTCTATGGTGGCAAAATGCACCTTGAATATCTTCACCTTGTCTATTAAATGCTGCAGTTCCCTAACGTACAAATGATGGTATTTCTCTTCCAAGAGGGACTTTATCTGGATCAGGGGGCCAATAATATCGTCATAGCCCACCTCCTTGGTGGCGTCGAACATGGCGGTGTACAAATTGGAGCGCAGCTGGTTCAATGGGGCCTGTACCTCCTTGAACGTAAGCTTGTGCTGTATGGCCTTAAGGTCATTGTAATAACATTTCATCAGGGTAATTCGGAGCTCGTTCATGACATCCCGGGTAATGTCGGCCGTCACGAACGGGTTACCGTCCCGATCGCCCCCGGGCCAAAAGCCCAATTTCACAATGTTGTGGTTGTTGAACTCAAAACCATTGATGTGCCCTTTGATATAGGTGTAGAGATCCCCTATAGCATCATAATAGACATGACGAAGGGTATGGATGATGTTTTTGGCCTCATCCAACGGGGTGGGCTTCTTTGAATTGATCAGGGAGGTCAGTCCCAATTGCTGTAAAGCCACATCAATCTCATCTATCTTATCCTCCAAGATGAGGGTGCGGAGGTTGGTGATGATGTTCAAAATGGATGGGGTATAAAACTGTGTGGGGTGTGCCGTGAGCACGATCCGAGCGCTGAAATTGGCCAACTTATCGGCAATTTCATCCCATGCATCATTTTTTTCAACGATTTGGAAGTAATCTTTGAGCGATAGGGAGCTTGAATATTTATGTATTTTGGGAAAGGCCGCGTCCTCTACACTATCATAGAGCACTACTTGGCGTTCTACATATTGAATGATACGGAACATGAAATCTATCCGCCCCTGTTCTGTTTCAATGTCCATATAGTTCACAAAAAAGGAATCTAAGATCTCCTTTGGGTTTTGGCCCTTTTTCAACCCTTTTTGGGACTGGTCCATCATTAGAGGAATCAACATGCCCACATTTTCAATGTTCCTGTAGGGTAAATTAAGAAACAGACTGTTGTATACATTGAACTTGTTCTGTACCGATTTTTTGAATTCCTCTATCCGCTCTTTCTGCGCCATATCTCTTTGTTTAAATTTTCTATTATGCCAATGGTCTGATCAAGGATCACTTACCTATGTAAATATCGTTATTATACAACTATTCAGATGACCCAACAACCTAAATAACAAAATACATGGAACTCACTACAAAAGCAACACCATTGACAACAAAAATTTACCATATTGCTATCTGCTGCTTAATTTTAACCCAGATTTAGCGAATAAATTTTTTTCATTTTCATATAGTGTTCTCAGAGGGAGTCCCGCCAAAAGCGGGACTTTTTTGCGTTCTGCCCTCGGGCGGCCATCATCGGCAGTTTTGCCAGGTTTTATGGCCCTTCAAAAAAAGGCGGCATACTGCCGCACCCGATAATCTAGGGTGGTGAAGGCCGGGTTTTTGGCCTTCAACGCTTTATAGTCCGCCATACTACCTATGGCCCTGTTGGCCGCACCGGATGGCGCGGTAAGGGAAACGGTCTTTATCTGCTTACCTGTCTTAGGGTGTAAAAAGGCATATATCCTAGGTACCGTATCAGATAATTGTTTCAACCTAATACCATGTTGCTTGGCCTGTCTTCTGAAAAAATATTCCGGCCCGTTCTTACTATTGCCCCCAGTAAAAAGAAGGGTTTGTATGGTGGGATAGGCCTCTAGGTATTGCATAAGGTTCCTAAGTTGTATCTGTTCCATTCCCAGATCGGAGGCATCCACGCGCTCCCTGATTGCCATGGCCACAATATCACAGATGGCAATCTTTCTCTGCAACAAGAAATCCTTTCGTTGCGCAATGGCCTTTTCCGTAGTTTCAAACTCCAAACCCAGGCCAAAAATACGATCCAAGATGGGCCACAATTGGCCATCACGACTTCCATAGCAAAAATCAACATCACCGGGTCTCAGCTCCTTGGTGGTAAATCTAGGGGGCGGCAAGGTACCTACGATACACTTAGTGGCCCCTTGGAAAAGGAAGGGCGGATAGGGATGGTTATGTACAAACATGGTGCTTCTGTTTTATGGCCATAGCAAACCCGGCCTCTCTGGCATTGCCCTTATGCCTTAAATTCGTTAACTTTAGAGACCGGCGATTTCGCCACGGGACTAAAATTTAATCTTTTTAATCGTAAAAATAAAAATACCAGGCCATGGGAAAGGGAGATAAAAAAACGAGACGGGGCAAGATCAGTAATAATTCTTATGGGGCCAGAAGGCCACGAAAGATAAAGAGGAGACCAACGGTAGAGGAGAAAATAAAAATCAATAAGAAAAAATAATTCAATCGTCTATTCTAAAATTGAAAATGACCTCGCCGGTGTCAGAAATATCCAGATCATAGGTGTAAAGGCCCACGGGCAAAGGAGCGGACAGTTCCGTTGGCTCAAAAGAGTATTGGGCGGAGTCTGAAACGATCTGCAGCGCGTCCTGTTCAAAGGCCACCTCAAATTCTTGATAGTTGGATACCCCTTGGGCCGGTATATTCTCAAATATTAAAGAATCCACCCGCACGGTCACCGTATTGAAGTCTACAGTACTACTGTTCCGTATCCGGATGTTGGCGGTGGTGAGGTTATCATCCCGGTCTTCACACGACCACAAAACCATAAACACCATAAAGAATGCAAACCCTACTTTCTTCATATCTTCCAATTTATTCTGAGCTCAAAAAACGATGCCATGGAGATGAAGGCATTATGAATGGACCAAGACCCATTACGTATCATCCTCAATGAACGCTCTTTTCCATTAAACGGAGAAATAACAGAAATATTCTACCGGATGAAGACGGGTTCATGTTCTTTAACGGTATGCTCTTGGCTAAACTCATAACCATCCCTATCAAACATCCGTAAGCCGTCTAAACTGTCCACACCCTGCTGTACAATGTAACGCACCATGGTACCACGGGCCTTTTTAGCGTAAAAGCTGATCACCTTGAGTTTATCATTTTTCCAATCTTTGAACACGGGTGTGATCACGGGTACTTTAAGCTTCTTTTTATCTATGGCCCCAAAGTATTCTTGACTGGCAAGATTTACAAAAAGTTCATCTGCTTTGAGTTCTTGGTTCAATTGGGCGGTGAGGGTATCTTTCCAGAATTCGTACAGGTTCTTCTTACGCCCTATGTTCAAGGTGGTCCCCATTTCCAGACGGTAGGGCTGTATGAGATCCAGAGGTTTCAGCATTCCATAGAGCCCGGAAAGGATGCGCAGACGTTGCTGCAAAACCTCCAGTTCCTTTGCGGTAAGGCTGTAGGCGTCAAGGCCTTGATAGACATCCCCATTGAAGGCAAAAATGGCCGGACGCGCGTTCTTGGGGGTAAAAGGAAGATTGAAATTCTGATTACGTTCCCAATTGAGTTGGGCCAAGCCGTCTGATATTTGCATTAACTGGGACAACGCCTTGGGTTTCTTCTTGGCCAATATCCTATTGATTTTTTGGGCCTCCATTAAAAATTGGGGCTCTGAATGCTCTTGTATGGGCAAAGGACTTTCAAGGTCCAAGGATTTTGCAGGTGATACCACGATTTTCATAACACATCTTTTAAAATAGGTTTAAAAATAAAAAGGATTTCAAGGAATACCTACCCTAAGGGGGAAAGACTTTTTGATAGTGGCATAGGGCAAAGCTATTTAAGGTCCTGCTTGCTATAGCCACGCCATTTCATAATGCATTCCTGCATATCCTGTGGCAATTCTGAATCAAACTGTAGCACCTTACCGGTGACCGGATGCACAAAGCCCAAGGTTTTGGCGTGCAAGGCCTGTCTGGGCAGTATCTTAAAGGCATTTTCCACAAACTGTTTGTACTTTGTAAAGGTGGTGCCCTTTAAAATTTTATCGCCCCCGTAGCGCTCGTCATTGAATAAAGTATGGCCAACATATTTTAAATGTACCCGTATTTGGTGGGTTCTCCCGGTTTCCAGTTTACAGGAAATAAGGGTAACGTACCCAAACCGCTCCAACACTTTAAAATGGGTCACGGCCTCTTTGCCCTCATCCCCGTCTGGAAAAACATGCATTTGAAGCCTATTTTTGGGATTGCGACCTATATGTCCGGTAACGGTACCTTCATCTTCTTCCACATTGCCCCAGACCAGGGCAACGTATTCCCTATGAGAGGTCTTATCAAAAAACTGCTTGGCCAAATGCGTCATGGCCGCCTCTGTTTTGGCAATCACCAAAAGTCCAGAAGTGTCTTTATCTATACGGTGCACAAGACCGGGACGCTCATTGCTGTTGCTGGGAAGATTGTCAAAATGATAGATCAAGGCGTTGATCAGGGTTCCGGAATAATTTCCGTGTCCAGGATGCACTACCATGCCCGCTGGTTTGTTCACCACCAGTAGAACGTCATCCTCATACACAATTTGTAAAGGAATATTTTCTGGAACCAATAGGTGTTCGTGGGGAGGATGTTCAAATAGCACCTTGACCTCATCACCGGCCTTTACCTTGTAATTGGGTTTCACCATGGCGCCATTGACCCAAACATGCCCATCCTTGGCCGCTTTCTGTATTTTGTTCCTGGTGGCGTTCTCCACAAAATTCATCAAGAATTTATCCACCCGTAAGGGGTCCTGCCCTTTTGACGCCGTAAAGCTATGGTGTTCAAAAAGGTCATTTTCCTCTTCCAGGAGGTCCTCATCATGTTTTGTATCTGACATATTATTGGGAATCGGCCTTAATGATGGCAGTATCAGGAATATCACCGTTGCCACAGATCAATTCTATTTTTGCCGTTTTGGGCAGCTTGTCACCTGGTTTTATATCCTTGCCCTTGTATTTAATGTAATAGACCATGTCCTTGCCCAATTGATCAATGTAGGTCACGCGCTGCACATCAAGACCAACGGCCCTTAGCATGGATGTAGCGTTTCTTTTCGTGACTTGTATGATCTTGGGCACCGTGACCTTTTTATAGCCAGAGGGGTTTACCGTAAAATAGATTTTGCGGTTGGTCTTCACCTTTGTGCCCGCCGCGGGGTTTTGTTCTATAATGGAAAATCTGGGATAATCCGGGTTAAAATTGGCCGAATCCAAAACCTCATACCGCAACCCGGCATTCTCCACAGCTTGGCGCATATCCATTACGGAAAGCTTTGAAAAATTGGGCACTTCCACAAATTCCCCGTGGTTTGTGGTACTTTTAAGCCATTGTAAAACCCCAATGACCAAAGCTACGAGGACCACAAGGGCCAGCACGATCTGTACCAGAAAAGACCTGCTCTTTAAAAAGTGAAAGAAATTCCTCATGGACCTATTTTATGGGCAAAGATAATAAATGGTCCAAGACGGTGGCCCTATTTGAAAAATTGTACCCCTGAATAGCCGTGGGCAAGGCGATACGTATAAAAAATTTACTTTTTTGTTTTGATGGAATAGCACATCTTTGCACAACATGTGGCCTCTAAGGGTCATCTATGGGCGCCAATATAATGCCCACATAAAATACGCAAGCCCCGTTGCATTTGCCGATTATTTGGCCCACTATATTTTTAAAGTAAGAAGGACATGGAGATCAAAAAAAAAATAGCCATCATCATGGGGGGATACTCCAACGAATATCATATTTCACTAAAAAGCGGAAAGGTGGTGTACCAGTTTTTGAAAGGTACCCCATACGAGCCTTACAGCATATTGATCGAAAGGGAAAAATGGGTATATCTGGCGCCTGATGGTGCTGAGCACCCCATAGACCGCCATGATTTCTCCGTGATGCTGAACGATCAAAAGGTGGTTTTTGACTGCGTGTTCAATGCCATACATGGCACTCCCGGAGAGGACGGACTACTGCAGGCCTATTTTCAGCTGTTGGGCCTGCCCCAGACCAGCTGCGATTTTTACCAAGCCGCACTCACCTTTAATAAGAGGGACCTTTTAAGCGCCTTAAAGCCCCATGGAATACAATGTGCCACTTCGTATTTTTTGAACAAAGGCGATGCCATAGATGAGAACGCCATCGTGGAACGGGTACAATTACCCTGTTTTGTAAAGGCCAACAAGTCTGGGAGTAGTTATGGCATAAGTAAGGTATATCAAAAAGAGGACTTGCGCAGGGCCATAGATGTGGCCTTCCGCGAAGACGATGAAATTATTATTGAACGTTTTTTAGACGGGGTCGAAGTATCCGTTGGGGTCATCACCTACAAGGGAGAGACCGTGGTGCTGCCCATAACTGAAATCATTTCCGAAAATGATTTTTTTGATTTCGAGGCCAAATACGAGGGCAAATCCACAGAGATAACCCCTGCCCGTATTTCCCCACTGCAGACCGAAAAAGTGACCAAAGTGGCCAAGACCATTTACGAGACCCTAAAATTAAAGGGGTTTACCCGAAGTGAGTTCATCTTTATAGGTGATGAGCCTTATCTTTTGGAGGTGAACACCACGCCAGGCCTTACCACACAAAGCCTGTTGCCGCAACAAGCGGAGAAAGCGGGCATTTCCCTGTCCGAGCTTTTTGAAAGTGCCATAACCGCCGTTCTACCTTAAAATGTGTATCTTGTTCCTGACAGAGAGACAAAATGAAAAAAGCCATATTTCCAGGAAGTTTTGACCCGCTGACCTTGGGGCACCACGATATCATTTTAAGAGGAGTCACCTTGTTTGACGAATTGAT
The DNA here is from genome assembly GCA_937125035.1 of uncultured Maribacter sp. Lineage (GTDB taxonomy): Bacteria > Bacteroidota > Bacteroidia > Flavobacteriales > Flavobacteriaceae > Maribacter. The sequence goes on from CAKZLG010000287.1 coordinate 10,200, forward strand.
CATAGCCATTGGCGTAAATGCCGAAAAAAAGTACATGTTCTCCCTAGAGCAGCGCATGAAGTTCATTACCAAAGCTTTTGAGAAGGAGCCCAAGATAAAGGTGCTCACCTATGAGGGCCTCACGGTGGATTTCTGCAAGAAAGTGGGGGCACATTTTATCTTGCGGGGACTTCGTAACCCGGCCGATTTTGAATTTGAAAAAGCCATAGCACACACCAACAGGAGTTTGTCTGAAATAGAAACCGTTTTCCTCCTTACCTCGTCTGGAAAATCATTCATCAGTTCTTCGATCGTCCGTGATGTCATTCGCCACGGTGGCAACTA
>CAKZLG010000288.1 GCA_937125035.1 uncultured Maribacter sp.
ATTGGCCACAATGCCAGGGATAGTGCTAGCATCCACTGCCGTTGCCAATTCGTTGCTGAAGGTGGTTTCAAGGGCTTTTTGTGAAAGGGAATCTTGGCCAAGGGCATTGAGGGTGCTAAAGGCCAGAAAGAAAAAAAACCCCAGGGATACGTTCATGGTGATGTGGGTTTGGGATATCAGTTGCGTTTGGATATCTCATCCCTAAGCTTGGCGGCTTTCTCATAGTCTTCATTGGCCACCGCTTTTTTCAATTCCTCTTCCAGCTCATCCAACGTAAGTTCCTGGTAACCGTCTGAGGCGCCGGTATCTATTTCCACGGTCTCACCCTCTTGCAATATCTCATCGACCATGATACTGCCTTCGGCCTCTTTTTTTTCTTTTTCTTTTGAAGAGAATTTCAAGAAGATGCCCGCTTTGTCCAAAATGGTCTTGTAGGTGAATATGGGCGCACTGAACCTAAGGGCAAGTGCTATGGCATCACTGGTGCGTGCGTCTATGATTTCCTCAATACCTTCACGCTCACAAATGATACTGGAATAGAAGACCCCATCCACCAATTTATGGATGATGACCTGTTTGATGGTCACATCAAAACGGTCGGCAAAATTTTTGAAAAGATCATGGGTAAGAGGCCTTGGGGGCTTAATTTCCTTTTCCAAGGCAATGGCAATGGATTGGGCCTCAAAAGCACCTATGACAATGGGTAATTTTCTATCTCCTTCCACTTCATTCAAAATAAGGGCATAAGCGCCATTTTGTGTTTGGCTGTAGGATATTCCCTTTATTTTCAATCGAACTAAACTCATGTAGGTTGCATTAAAGAAAAAGCCGTTCAAATAAATGGCGTCCCCAAATATTTGAACGGCCCTTTCGGGGCACAAATTAACAAAAATTAGCTGTTTTGGGCCTTAAATTCCCTTAATTTTTCCGTGAGTTGCGGCACTATTTCAAATGCATCTCCCACAATGCCATAGTCTGCCGCTTTGAAAAATGGTGCTTCAGGATCGGTGTTGATGACGACTTTGGTCTTGGAGGAACTCACCCCGGCCAAGTGCTGAATGGCTCCGGAGATGCCAATGGCAATATACAGATTGCTGGCTACGGGTTTGCCCGTCTGGCCCACATGTTCGCCATGGGGCCTCCAGCCTAGGTCGGAGACGGGTTTGGAGCAGGCGGTTGCCGCACCAAGGACATCTGCCAAATCTTCTACCATGTGCCAATTTTCGGGTCCTTTGAGACCACGTCCGCCGGAAACGACGATATCGGCATCGGCTATGGTGGCCTTGCCCACCACTTTGTCTATCTCTGTTGATTTGGTGCTGAAGCTGTCCTCCTCAAGGGCAACCTCAAACGGCGCTATGGCCACCTTTGTTGGTTGGGCCACCGTACCAAAGGCATTGTTGGACACCCCAATCAATTTTACATCTGCCAAAATTTGGGTCTGGGCGAAGGCCTTATTACTGAAAGCCGTACGCTTAACCGTAAAGGGTGCCGTACTACTGGGCTTTTCCACCACATTGGGCACATAGCCCGCCCCCAAGGAGGCGGCCAGCAATGGCGCCATGTATTTGGTGTCCGCACTACTGCTCAATACAATGACCTTGGCGCCCTCTTGTGCTGCCGCGGCAGAAAGCACTTGGGCAAAGGCTTTGGCATTGAAGGGTGAAAGGGCGTCATTTTCAACCTTCAGCACTTTGTTGACCCCATATTCCCCAAGCGTTTCATCTGCTTGTGCGTTGATGGTCACGGCGGTGACCGTGGTCCCCATTTCCGCGGCGACCGCTGCCGCATAAGAGGCCACCTCAAAGGCGTTCTTCTTAAAATTCCCTTTTTCTGATTCTGTATATACTAAGACTGACATAGGTTCCTATTTTCTGTTCTGTTGCTAAAAAATGCGTTCAATTAAATGGCTTTCGCCTCTTTGTGCAGGAGATTGATCAATTCATCCACGTCATCCACCAATTTCACAGGTCCTTTGGGGGCAGGTTTCTCAAAGGTGACATCTTTCGTGGACTGTTCAGCTGAAACGGGTTCCACCACATTGAGGCTTTTTTTGCGGGCCATCATAATGCCACGCATATTGGGAATGCGCAGGTCACTCTCTTCCACGAGTCCTTTTTGGCCCCCAACGATCAGGGGTAAGTGCGTGGCCAAGGTTTCCTTACCTCCATCTATTTCGCGGACGGCCTTGGCCTGATCGCCCTCTATTTCCAGACCTATGCAGGTGTTCACAAAATTCATGTCCAACAATGAGGCCATGATGCCGGGTACCATTCCACCGTTGTAATCTATGGATTCCCTTCCGGCAATGACCAGGTCATACCCGCCGTTTTTCACTACGGCGGCCAACTGCTCCGCTACGAAAAAGCCGTCCGTGGGTTCGGCATCCACGCGGATCGCTTCGTCCGCTCCAATGGCAAGGGCCTTCCTCATGGTGGGTTCCACTTGAGCCTGGCCCACGGTAGCCACGTGTACGGTGGCGCCCTGTTTTTCCTTGAACCACATGGCCCTGGTGAGACCAAACTCATCATTGGGGTTAATGACAAATTGAACACCATTGGTGTCAAATTGGGTATTATTTTCCGTGAAATTGATTTTTGAGGTCGTATCCGGAACGTTACTGATGCAAACTAATATTTTCATACCTTGATATTAATGGTTATCCGGGCAAGGAAAACCGTGCCCTTCTATTTCTTTTCGTGGTCTTTTAAGTTCCACGCCACCAAGCTGTCTAAAGTTATGCAGCAACAGAGGACGCAAGAGCGTACAGACCAAAATACCGTTGGCCACGAAGATAGCCAAATAATTCCAAAAATACTATGCATGCATAGTATTTTTTGTCGCTTTTTTTGGATTGTCAATCTGTTCTTTTGATATATTATTTCCTATTTTTGCTTGCTTTCAAATTCAAGTCATAGACTAATTGATCCATACAGATGAAAACGTTACAATTTAGAGAGGCCATAGCCGAGGCCATGTCCGAAGAAATGCGTCGGGATGAGTCCATTTATTTAATGGGTGAGGAGGTTGCGGAGTACAATGGCGCCTATAAGGCTTCTAAGGGGATGTTGGATGAATTTGGCCCCAAGAGGGTCATTGATACGCCTATCTCAGAACTTGGTTTTGCCGGAGTGGGCGTAGGATCCACTATGACAGGCAACCGGCCCATTATAGAGTTCATGACCTTTAATTTTGCATTAGTGGGCATCGATCAGATCATCAACAATGCGGCCAAGATACGTCAGATGTCCGGTGGGCAGTTTCCATGCCCCATTGTGTTCCGTGGCCCAACGGCTTCCGCGGGCCAATTGGCGGCAACGCACTCCCAAGCTTTTGAGAGTTGGTATGCCAATTGTCCCGGTCTAAAGGTGGTAGTGCCTTCCAACCCGGCAGACGCCAAGGGACTATTAAAATCGGCCATACGGGATGATGACCCCGTCATCTTTATGGAGTCTGAACAAATGTACGGAGACAAAGGGGAAGTCCCCGAAGGTGAGTACACCATTCCCTTGGGTGTGGCCGACATAAGAAGGGAAGGAAAGGACGTGACCATCGTTTCCTTTGGCAAGATCATCAAAGAGGCGGACAAAGCCGCTGAGGAACTGGAAAAAGAGGGCATTAGTTGTGAGATCATCGATTTGCGCACTGTAAAACCACTGGATTACGAAGCCGTTCTCAAATCCGTAAAAAAGACCAATAGGCTGGTCATCTTGGAAGAGGCCTGGCCCTTTGGAAACGTGGCCACGGAAGTGACCTATCATGTACAATCGCACGCATTTGATTATTTGGATGCTCCGATCGAAAAAATCAATACGGCAGATACCCCGGCCCCATACTCCCCAGTATTGTTGGAGGAATGGCTTCCCAACCACAAAGATGTGATCAAGGCCGTAAAAAAAGTATTATATAAATAAGGATTTCCTTTTGTAAAGTATCTTAGCTTCTTCGACCAAGGTGGGGGAAGCTTTTTTATTTGGGCCGTTTGCCCTCATTGCCCTGGGAATGCATCATCAATCATGAAGAACATCCAAACCATTTTTGTGCTCTTATGGGCTGTCTGGTGCAGTGCACAGACAAAAGTGGGAGGTATCGTTATGGATGAAGAAGGGGCTCCCGTGGCCTTTGCCAATGTGTTGTTCAAAAATTCCACAGAGGGCACCATCACCAATGACAATGGCAGGTTCTATTTGGAATCTGAGAATGCCCATGCCACCTTGGTCATTTCCTTTATAGGCTATGAGGAACTGGAAGTTCCCTTGCCGGCCAAAATCAATTACAACCTTCGGGTGGTCTTAAAGGAGTCCACGGAGCAGCTCAATGAGGTGGTGCTCATTTCTGGTAAGCAATCCAAGAAGAACAACCCGGCCGTGGACATCCTCCGCAAGATTTGGTCCAAAAAACGGACGAACGGGCTCAGTAAGTTCAAACAATATGCCTTTGAGAAATATGAAAAGGTGGAGTTTGACCTCAATACCATAGACAGTGCGCTCATTAAAAGCAAGGTCTTCAGGGGCCTGGAGTTCGTTTTTCAGGATTTGGACACCTCCCGCATTACGGGGAAGACCTATTTGCCCATTTTTTTAACAGAGACCTTTTCCAAAGTATACGGGGACAACGCCTTGCAGGAGGAGAAAGAGGTGGTTCTGGGCATGAAGAACTCTGGTTTTGACAACAACCAGGCCATTATCGCCTTCGTCAAAGATCTCTACCAGAATTATGACATCTATGACAACTACCTTAAGTTCTTTGACAAAAGTTTTACCAGTCCGCTGTCCAAAACAGGCATAGACACATATAATTATGCCCTACGGGATAGTGCGTTCATAGAGAACAGGTGGTGCTACAACATCGTTTATTACCCAAGGCGAAAGAATGAGCTTACCTTTAAGGGGGATTTTTGGGTGAACGACTCCACATGGGCCATTAAGAACATCAACTTGGAAGTGACCCGCAGCGCCAATATCAATTGGGTAAAGGAAATCTATATTGAACAGGATTTTGAGGTGGTCAATGATTCCGTGTTTCTGTTGAAACGTGATTATATGCTCAGTGATTTCAGTTTCAGTAAAAAGGAGGAGTCGCGCGGGGTCTATGGCAAACGGACCACCGTTTATGACCATTACGTTTTTGACGAGCCCAAACCCAAGGATTTTTATCAAAGGGACAAAAATCCCCTAGATCCCGACCAAATTGTACAGGACGATGCCTTTTGGGCAAAAAACCGTTTAGAGAACCTCAACAAGGATGAGGCGGGCATATATACATTATTGGATACCTTAAAGACCGTCCCCAAATTCAAATCCTATTACAATCTGGTGAGTATTTTGGGCTCTGGTTATGTGGAAATAGATAAATGGAACATGGATATTGGCTCTGTCTATGACGTTTTTGGGTTCAATGATGCAGAAGGCCCACGGTTGCGCCTTGGGGCGAGAACCTTCTTTGACCAGAACGATCCATGGCGCTTGGAAGGTTACACGGCCTACGGTTTTTTGGACCAAAAATTCAAGTACGGTATATCGGGCAAGGTGCTGCTGGATCATGGAAGTCGCTTGATCCTTTCTGGGGGCAATAGGCGGGATATTGAGCAATTGGGCGTTAGCCTCACGGCCACCAATGATGTGCTGGGGCGCAGTATCGCTTCCTCCGCATTGCTTACCGTGGGGCTCAATAACAGGCTTACGAACATCAACCTTACCGCGCTCAACCTTGAGGTAGAGCCACTCACTAATTTTAGGGTTTCTTTGGGGGGTACGTTCAGGACCTTGAGTTCGGCCCTGCCCAACGATTTCAGTTTGGATTATTTGGATCCCACATCCCCAACAGGGATTTCTTCTGAGGTGCGCCAGACAGATCTCAACGCCCTTTTGGTATATACTCCCGGCAAACAGACCATTGGTCATGGCGTGGAGCGGCGGGATGTCAACGACACATACAGCACCTTGATATTGAACTTCACCAAAGGTATTGAGGGGTTTTTACAGAGCGATTTTGACTATAGCAAACTACAGTTTTCATATAGCCAACCGTGGCAATTGGGCGGTTTTGGGCGGTTGATGAGCACGGTGGAACTGGGCAAGACCTTTGGTGAAGTGCCCTTGGGGCTACTTAGCGTGGTCCCGGGCAACCAAACCTTTTTCACGAATTACGGCACCTTTCCCAATTTGGATTTTTATGAATTTGTGACGGATACCTATGCTTCCCTTCATTTGGAGCACAACTTTAACGGACGGGTGTTCTCAAGAATCCCTTTTTTGCGTAAATTGAACCTTAGGGAAATCGTTGGGCTTCGTGGCGTCTGGGGCACACTGTCCGATGAAAATATTGCGCTGAGCGCTCCGGCATCGGTCAATACCCCATTGAGGGCCCCTTCGGAAAAAATTTACTATGAATACTCGTTGGGTATTGGCAATATCTTCAGGATTTTTCGCGTTGATTTCAATTTCCGGGGCAATTATTTGGAAAATCCGGACGCGCGGCCATTTGGTGTTACCGGCACCTTTGGCTTCAGTTTCTGAAAGAAGACCCCTTCTAGGCAATTTTTGTTGGAATGGCCCGTTGCCTATCCTAAGAGTACAACGAATCTAAGAAATGACCCATATGGAACCCGTAACGTTTGATGTTTTAATAGAGATCCCCAAGGGGAGCAGAAACAAATATGAATATGATTTTGCCCTGCATAAAATCAGGTTTGATCGCACCCTGTTCTCCTCCATGATGTATCCTGGCGACTATGGATTTGTTCCAGAGACCTTGGCCTTGGACATGGATCCGTTAGATGTGCTGGTGCTGGGCATTGAGCCTACCTACCCCATGGTGGTGATGGAGGTGAAGCCCATTGGCGTATTTCATATGACCGATGAAAAAGGACCAGATGAAAAGATCATCTGTGTGCCTATTTCAGACCCCATTTGGAGTAAGCGCGATGATATCAGTGATCTTAACCCCCACCGTTTAAAGGAAATAGAACACTTTTTTCAAGTGTACAAAGACCTGGAGAAAAAGAAGGTGGATACCGGTGGTTGGGGCAATGCCGCCGAGGCTATAAAAATTTACCATGAATGTGTGCAAAGGTATGATGAAAGCGAGCATAAAAAGAAGCGCACATTTACCATTTGAGAGATATCCATTTACCGCTTGAGCCGCCATCAACATTCTTGTGGGCGGCTTTTTTTATTCTGTTGTATTTACTACTTTAGCACCCGTTTAAAAAACTATAAATAATCAAACAAATGGATTTAGTTGTAAAGTTTTTACCAGCATTCGGCATTTTGGCCCTGCTGTACGTTTTTATCAAGAGCGGATGGGTGTCCAAACAGGAAGTTGGTGACGCCAAAATGGCTAGGATCGCCAAAAATATCGCAGATGGCGCCATGTCATTTCTTAAAGCGGAATACAAGATCTTAAGTATTTTCGTGGCCGCTGTTGCCATTTTGTTGTTCTTTAAAGGGAGTAACGAGGTTGGATCCAACGGTATGGTGGCGGTTTCCTTTATTGTGGGTGCCATTTGTTCCGCTCTGGCCGGTTTTATTGGTATGAAAGTGGCCACTAAGGCCAATGTGCGTACCACCCAGGCGGCTAGGACCTCTTTGGGCAAGGCCCTAGAGGTGGCCTTTGCTGGTGGGGCCGTTATGGGCTTGGGCGTTGTGGGCCTTGGTGTTTTAGGACTAAGTTCTTTGTTTATATTGTATAGCGGACAAGGATGGGAATTGGGTGAGGTACTCAACGTACTCTCCGGTTTTTCTCTGGGAGCATCTTCCATTGCCCTTTTTGCCCGTGTGGGTGGCGGTATCTATACCAAAGCTGCTGATGTTGGTGCCGATTTGGTGGGAAAAGTGGAAGCGGGTATTCCTGAAGACCACCCCCTAAATCCGGCCACGATTGCGGATAACGTTGGGGACAACGTAGGGGATGTTGCCGGTATGGGTGCGGATTTGTTTGAATCTTATGTAGGATCTATTATAGGTACCATGGTCTTGGGCGCTGCCTTTGTTCAGCTACCGGCCTTTCAAGGGGCGTACGATGGTCTGGGCGCGGTTTATCTTCCTTTGGTCTTGGCCGCCATTGGTATCATCATGTCCATTATCGGTACCTTCTTTGTACGGGTAAAAGATGGTGGCAACCCACAAACAGCTTTGAACGTTGGGGAGTTTGGTTCTGCTGGGCTCATGTTGGTGGCCTCTTATTTCATCATTGATGCCATGTTGCCACAGTCCTGGACTTTTGGGGGTATTGAATACGGATCCATGGGGGTTTTCTTCGCTGTCTTGGCCGGACTCATTGCCGGGCTTGCCGTAGGTAAGGTCACTGAATATTATACAGGAACAGGTACTAAGCCCGTAAATGCCATTGTGCGCCAGTCAGAGACCGGTGCGGCAACGAATATCATTTCTGGTTTGGGCGTGGGCATGATGTCCACCATGTTCCCCATTCTGCTCATTGCGGCGGCTATCTTGGTATCGCACCACTTTGCCGGTCTTTACGGTATTGCCATTGCGGCCGTAGGGATGTTGGCCAATACGGGCATTCAGTTGGCGGTTGATGCCTACGGACCCATTTCCGATAACGCAGGGGGTATCGCCGAAATGGCCGAACTGCCCAGTGAAGTAAGGGAACGTACTGATAAGTTGGATGCCGTGGGGAATACCACTGCGGCCATAGGTAAAGGGTTTGCCATTGCTTCTGCGGCCTTGACCGCATTGGCACTTTTTGCCGCATTCATGCAAACCGCCAATGTGGTGGCCATAGATGTTTCCAAACCCACAGTAATGGCCGGACTTTTAGTAGGGGCCATGTTGCCCTTCGTTTTCTCCGCCCTGTCCATGAACGCCGTAGGCCGTGCCGCCATGGCCATGATCGAGGAGGTAAGGAGACAGTTTAGGGACATTCCACAACTTAAGGCCGCTCTAGAGGTCATGCGTGCCTTGGATTCTGATATGACGAAGGCCACGCCAGAACAAAGGGCCATTTTTGATGCTGCGGATGGAGTTGCGGAATACGATAAGTGTGTTGCCATTTCCACCAAGGCCTCCATCAAAGAAATGGTACTGCCAGGGCTATTGGCCATTGCCGTGCCCGTGGCGGTCGGTTTCATTGGGGGTGCTGAAATGTTGGGCGGCCTCTTGGCCGGTGTAACTTCGGCCGGCGTACTGATGGCCATCTTCCAGTCCAATGCCGGTGGCGCTTGGGACAATGCCAAGAAAACCATTGAGAGTGATGGCAGAAAAGGGTCTGATGCGCACAAAGCCGCAGTGGTCGGGGATACTGTTGGGGATCCATTTAAGGATACCTCCGGTCCGTCCCTGAACATTCTTTTGAAATTAATGTCCGTTGTGGCCTTGGTCATTGCCCCGAGTATTGCTTTGAGCGGAGACGGAGTGGCTACCTATGTGGAGGATAAAGCGGCAACGGAATTGGTGGCCCAACACATGCAAAAGAGGGTAGAAGTGCGTATGGAAAATAATGATGACGCCACTGTAACGGCAGTAGTGACCACTACAACCACTCAGAACGGACAGGAAAGCATTAGCACGGAAACTTTTGCGGGAACCGAGGCCGAGGTGAAGGCCAAGGTTGCGGTATACAATGAGACCAATGCCGATGTGGATATTCAAATTGAAAAGGAATAGCGCCTATTGGCAGACACTATTCTTAGTTGTATAAAAAGGGAAGGCCCCTCCATTTGGCGGGGCCTTCCCTTTATTATTGGAGCCTAAAGGTGATGGGAATGGCAAAGGCCACCTTAACTGGGGTGCCCCTCTGTTTTCCTGGTCTCATCTTAGGGAGTTTGGAAATGATGCGGACCGCTTCCTTTTCCAGATTTTTATGGGGTCCCCGGTAGCGTATGTTCCCAATACTGCCATCTTTTTTGATATCGAACAGCACATTTACCCTGCCCTCTATGCCCAGTTCCTGTTCCAAACTAGGGTAGTTGAAGTTTTTTTGAATGTGCTTTTGAATCATTTTGGAAAAACATGCACGTTTATCCTTTTCCTTTTCACAGCCAGGAAAGACAGGGGCCTGCTCTATCGTAACCCAAGTAACATTGGGCTCTTCCTCAATTTCTTCGACCTCTACATCTTCAGGTTCCAGGATTTCCATATTTTGATTGGTGTCGGTGCCCACGATTTCTGTTTCTTCAATTTCCGCATCATCATCTTTCACTTCTATCTTGGGAGGAATGATCTTGGGTTTGGGCGGTTTTTCTATTTTGAAATCGCTCACGACCACTTCATTGAGAGGGTCATCAGGGGCGTTTATGCCCATCTCATGGCCTTGAAAGGCATTATGGGATTTCCACTCCAAGGCCACAAAGGCCAGGCCTAGCGTCATCAGTAGGCCGCATACAAAGTACAGGCCGCTTTTCTTGTTCAAGTCGTTCTTGGGATGTTTTTTTGGTTTCATAGGATTCAATTTTAAAATGAGTCAGGTCATAAACCTAGTCCATAGAAAGACGCGGAAATAGGGGTAATGAGCCACTGGGTAGTTTCAATGAGGCAATGGGCTTCCCCGTGCTACCTGAATTGTACTGCTTCACCTTTTTTTTTAACGGTAAAGGTTCCACAACACGATGGAAAGGTAATTTATGGACCATAAATAGTAACTTATGTGGGTATGGACTATACAGATTTGACCACCTTGGGAATAGCTTTTGGCCTTGGCCTTTTGATTGGATTGCAACGCGAACGTACGGACCATAAAATGGCAGGGGTCAGAACGTTCACGCTCATCTCCATTTTGGGGGTGCTCTCTGGTTTCTTGACGCGTGATTTCAACAATCCCTACATCCTACCGGTAATAGGATTGGCGTTGACGGCGTTGCTCATCATGGCCAATGTGGTAAAACTCAAGAAGTACGAGGAGGCCGATGTGGGGCAGACCACAGAGGTAGCGGCGCTCCTCATGTTTGCCATAGGAGGGTTTTTGGTCATGGGAGACCAGATCCTGGCCATCATCATGGGAGGGGCCATAGCCGTTCTACTCTATGCAAAGGAACATATGCATGAGTTCATTGATAATTTGAAAGACAAGGACTTATCCGCCATTATGACCTTTGCGGGCATTTCTCTGATCATATTGCCCATTTTGCCAAATAGTACCTACGGCCCGTATGATGTGATCAATCCGCATAACATATGGTTAATGGTGGTGTTGATCGTGGGCATCAGTGTGGTGGGGTATTTCATTTATAAATTTTTGGGAAAGCGTGCAGGTATCATCTCCAACGGTATCCTGGGGGGTATGATCAGTAGTACTGCCACTACCGTAAGCTATTCCAGAAAGACTTCCCATGCCAAAAACATCAATACCATTGCATGCTTTATCGTTACCACGGCTTCCGCCATTGCATTGGTGCGCATATTGGTAGAGGTGGGTGTGGTGATTCCAGGCAAATTCCGTATGATCGCCTTGCCCATTGTGGTGGAACTGGTCTGTATGACCCTAGTTTGTGTTGGACTCTTTTACCTGATCAATAAAGAAGATAGCGATAAGGATATGCCGGAACCTGAAAACCCGGCACAATTTAAGAGTGCCTTGGTCTTTGGGCTGCTTTATGGCGTTATTTTGTTGGCGGTGGCCTTTGCCAAAGAAAAATTCGGCAATGACGGTCTCTATATTGTGGCCTTGGTAAGTGGTCTTACGGATGTGGACGCCATAACGCTTTCCCTTTCCAATCTAATGAAAAAGGAGGGCTTGGACACCCACACCGGTTGGCGCCTTATTCTGTTGGCCTCCCTTTCCAATTTGCTGTTCAAAGGTGTTCTGGCCGCGGTCCTAGGCACAAAAAAATTGATGAAATGGGTGGGTTTTGCCTTTGGGGTCTCTATTGCCTCTGGCCTTCTCATTATTTGGTTGTGGCCACAAAATTGGCATTTTTAGCATGACGTTGTTCGGCCCCGAAGATAAACTACAGATAATCGCATTCAAGAGCTATGGTACGGATACGCACTTTTATGCCAAAGGTCGCGCTCTGGAGGACGAGGCCATCGATCTTTCAAAAAAAGGCGTTTTTTCCCTGCTTTACAATTCCTTTAAACGCTTTGAAACAGATGAGGTAAAGCATGCCCAAGTGCAGATCACTTTTGCCGATGGTAGAACCGTGGCGGGCCGTACCGATGATCGAGGGTACTATGTGATCGATAAATCTATGGAAGGACTTTCTGGCCTGACCAATGCGGAAGGTTGGCTCAGGTACGAAATAGCCTATGCAGGGGGCCCGTTTAAAAAGGAGATCCTTCATCAAAACAGATTTTCCGGTGAACTCTTGCTGCCTTCCAAAACGGCCGACTTTGGTGTGATCAGTGATATTGATGACACCATCTTGCATACAGGTGTCGTTTCTTCGCTAAAATGGAGGGTTGTTCTAAATACCCTGTTCAAGACCCCCTACAGGCGCACCCCATTGAAAGGCGCCTCAGAGTTCTATAACCTACTGCACCGTGGGACGAATGGAAAAAAGGCCAATCCTATTTTTTATGTGAGCCATAGCCCTTGGAACCTCTATCGCTATTTGGACCTGTTTCTCCAAAAGAACAAATTTCCCAAAGGTCCCATTTTATTGCGCAATTTTCCAAGAATAAGCCTGCGCAGGCGCCCAAAAGAAAAGCCTCAGAAGCAAAATGAGATCCTGCAGATCCTAAGGACATATCCAGGTCTACCCTTTATCTTAATCGGGGACAGTGGGGAGCATGATCCAGACATCTATAAGGAAATCGCAGAAATGAAACCAAACCGTATTTTGGCCATTTACTTACGGAGTGTTGCACATAGGGCCAAAATGGAACGCGTAAAAGGTTTGTTCAAAGGATATGGGCATACTCCGGTTCTATTGGTGGAAAGCAGTCAGGAGGCCATGGCACACGCCCAACGAAACGGGTACCTATAAAAACGTTGGATTCCCATGGTCGGCCAATGGTGACGGGAAGAGATCCTTGATCGTGCCTTTGAGGACAAGTGAACCCAATTAAGCTATGATCTGGGTAATGGAACACCAGCCTTGGTCATCAAATTCATTCATAGCATTGATCAATTGAAAATGGTGGTACTTTGTCAGATCTTCAATGGTTACATTATCTAGGGAGACGTGGCCACGGGCCAATAAGCGCGCCCTGCAACAGCCTTTCAACAAAGGTTGTGCCGGGGTTACTATCTGTTGACCGTCCGTAAGAAGGATGTTGGCATAAGTGCTATCCGTTAGGAGTCCATTTTTTACGATAAGTACATCCATGGCTTCGCCCCGTTGAGCGTATAGTGCATCCAATTCCCCTCTGTCCGTCCATTTACAGGCATACTCCAAATGGTCTGCGGTGACCAATTTTAACGTCTTGGGAAGTTCTTTTTCATACGGGGTTATCTCAAAATCCGATCCCGCGGCACCATAGCTGATTTTGAGCTTGTATTTTTTTTGGGGGTCCAGGCCCTTGGGCAGTAGCAATCCATCCAACAGCCCATACAGTGGTGTGGTACCATAGTGGGTACGGTAGGATTTGGTGAACCTATTCTGGTGTTCTTCCAAATGCTGAACGCTACCGTGCCGTATGCACAACGTTTCAAAGAGTGGGTACTTGGATTTTTTCATTCAATTCCTTGTATTCATCTTCCCATTGGCTCAAATGGGTAAGCCCCCCGCCGCTCCTAAAGTAATGGTTTCCTTGCTGTTTTTCTATGTAGCGAATGTTCACTGCACTGTCCATGGTAGTTCCATCGCTTATGCCAAAAATACCCGTGTAAAAACCTCTTGGCCTGCTTTCCACTTGGTTAATGATTTCCACTGTCTTTGCCTTGGGCGCACCGCTTATGGAACCTGCCGGCAGGGAGTGCAATAGGCGCTCTGCAAATTGATCCTGCCAATGGTTGGGAAGCTTGCCCCGTATTTCCGAGCTGGTCTGTAAAATAGTGCCCTGTGTGTTCTTGATACTTTCCAAATACCGGAACTTGGTCACCGTAACCTCCTTTGCCATGAGTGATAGGTCATTGCGGATGAGGTCTACAATGGTGTTGTGTTCATAACGTTCTTTTGGGCTTTCCATGAGCTGTTGTTCCGCATGGGGCAGAGCTCCGTTAATAGTGCCTTTCATAGGGTAGGAGTACACATGGCCGTCCTTGATCTGCAGGTAACATTCTGGGGAAAAGACCACGAATTCATCTTTGTAACGTAATTTGTAGGGTGCTTTTGCCACTTGAAAAATGGTATTCAAGTCTACACTTGGGGTAATTTCAGTAGCAAAGGTGAGGTTCAATAAGAACGAGTTGCCCAATCCCAATTCCCGCTTTACCCGATCAAAAGCCCGTCTATAGGTCTCTGGGGGTATAGGTTTGGTCTGGAGTGATAGATGTTCGGGCAAGGCCCCGGTTCTAAGTTGGGAAGTTGTGTTGGTAGTGCCTTTTATATCGAAGTAAATGTCCTGTTGTGCCGCCTCTTCATAGGTTAGGGCCAATTGCCGTTCCTTGGTAAAGTCGATCAAAAAGAAAAAGGGGATGCCCGCTTTTAGGTAGTGGGTCATTTTTTCTTGGAACAGCATTTGGCCACAAGGGGTTTGAAGTTAAAAGAGACCATTTATTTCGGCATCTATCCTATTGATCACGGTGCCTAGATCTTCTGGTTGGTCCACAAAATCCACTTGGTCCACGTCTATGATGAGCAGATTGCCCTTTTCATAGCCCTGTACCCATGCCTCGTAACGTTCATTGAGTCGGCTCAGGTAATCTATGGAAATGCTGTTTTCGTACTCGCGGCCGCGTTTGTGTATCTGCTTCACCAAGTTGGGAATGGAACTCCGTAAATAGATCAATAGGTCTGGCGGGTCCACCAAACTTTCCATAAGGTCAAAAAGACTGCTGTAGTTCTTGAAGTCCCGGTTGGTCATGAGCCCCATGGCATGGAGGTTGGGTGCAAAGATATGGGCATCCTCATAGATGGTGCGGTCCTGGATGATGTTTTTGCCACTTTCCCTGATCTGTAAAATTTGGCGGTAGCGTTGGTTGAGGAAATAGATCTGCAGGTTAAAGCTCCAGCGTTCCATTTGGGTATAAAAATCATCAAGATAGGGGTTGTCCACCACATCCTCAAAATGGGCTTCCCATTGATAGTGTTTGGAGAGGAGCCTGGTCAAGGTGGTCTTTCCCGCCCCGATATTTCCCGCTACGGCAATATGCATTTTGTTAAAGGATTATGGTTAGTGTTGTTCAAAAATGTACCATGCAAGATACGAAGTATAACGGGTTTGGGAAAAAATAGTGGATGAAATGCCTGTATTATTTTATCGCCTTGGCACCCAACATTTTTTGAGGGACATACGGTAAGAGTGCTTCGATTTTTATATTTTTGGCGTTTCATTAGAGGAAGGATTTGACTGATTGCAACCTCGTAAAAAATGCTAAACCAGTTATCCGGAACATATCGGGTAATCTTCAGCCGTTTTTACGATTTTCTTTTGGGTCAGTAAGCTTCCTTAAAAAATAGGAACATGGCGTATTTATTTACCTCAGAATCAGTAAGTGAAGGGCACCCGGACAAGGTGGCCGATCAAATCAGTGATGCCTTGTTGGATCATTTTTTGGCCTTTGATCCAGAGAGCAAGGTGGCTTGTGAGACCTTGGTCACCACGGGGCAGGTGGTACTGGCCGGGGAAGTGAAGAGCCACACGTATTTGGATGTACAGAACATTGCCCGTGAGGTGATCAATACCATTGGGTATACCAAGGGCGAGTACCAGTTCAGTGGCGACTCTTGCGGAGTGATATCCCTGATACACGAGCAGTCTCAGGATATTAACCAGGGAGTAGACCGTGGCAGCAAGGAAGAACAAGGAGCAGGGGACCAGGGCATGATGTTCGGCTATGCCACCAACGAAACGGATAATTTCATGCCGTTGGCCTTGGACATATCGCATAAAATTTTACATACCTTGGCGCAGTTGCGACGGGATAAAAGTGAAATTGCTTATTTACGGCCAGATGCCAAGGCACAGGTGACCATTGAATACTCTGATGAAAACGTGCCACAGCGCATAGATACCATCGTTGTCTCCACCCAGCACGATGCCTTTGATGCCGATGATGACAAGATGCTGGCCAAAATAAAACGCGACATCGTCCAGATCTTGATTCCTAAGGTGAAGGCCCAGTTGCCCGTGAGCATACAGGCGCTTTTTGATGATAACATCAAATATCACATAAACCCCACGGGCAAATTCGTCATTGGCGGTCCCCACGGAGATACCGGCCTTACCGGAAGAAAGATCATTGTGGATACCTACGGGGGCAAGGGCGCCCATGGCGGTGGGGCCTTTAGTGGCAAGGATCCCAGTAAGGTAGACCGCAGTGCGGCCTATGCTGCCCGGCATGCGGCCAAGAACCTTGTGGCGGCAGGCGTGGCAGACGAGCTTTTGGTGCAGGTGAGTTACGCTATTGGCGTGGTGGAGCCCACCTCCATATTTGTGGATACCTATGGCACGTCCAAAGTAGCCCTTTCGGACGGGGAAATTGCCAAAAAGGTCAAGGATTTGTTTGATATGCGTCCGTTTGCCATAGAAGAGCGGCTAAAATTGCGCAATCCCATTTATTTGGAGACGGCCGCCTATGGTCACATGGGCAAGGAGCCCAGGACCATCACCAAGGTCTTTGAATCGCCCTATAACGGTAGGGTAGAGAAGGAAGTGGAGCTCTTTACATGGGAAAAACTGGACCGTGTGGATGAGATTAAGTCGGTTTTTAAATTGTAAGGGGATAGCGCTTTAAAGGGTATTCTACGGTAGTTGTCTTTTCAGAGGGGTAGAGCTAAGGGTGAACAGGTCTTACCGTATTTGCGGCCCACCATTGTGGGATGAAGTGGTGACCCGGTTTTTTCTGTGTTTAAAACCCCATCCATCTGAAAATAATATCGCGCAGCGTATCTAAGAAATCATCCCCGCCATTGGGCATTTCTTTGTAGTTTTAGGACAAAAACCAGAACCTATGACCATCAAAAAATTCAAACACAAGCTCAAGCTCAAACACAAATTCAGGGGACTTTCCGTAATAGTGCTCCTAGCCCTGTTAGCCTTCTCCTGTACCCGTACCAACAAGGTTGCGCCGGCTGAGGTTTCAGAGAATTACGTACAGGAAAATTATACCAAGCAGGAGGTGGATATCCCCATGCGAGACGGTATTACGCTGCACACCACCATCTACGCGCCCAAGGATACCTCTAAAGAATACCCCATCATCATGCAGCGCACCCCTTACAGCTCCGCCCCCTATGGTCCCGGGAAGTACAAGGAAAAGATCGCGCCCAATATCCACATGATGCAGGACGGTTATATTGTGGTCTACCAAGACGTGCGGGGCCGTTGGCTCAGTGAGGGCCATTATGAGAATATGCGGGCCTACATTCCCAATAAGAAGACAGACCAGGATGTGGACGAAAGTTCGGATACCTATGATACCATAGAATGGTTGGTGAACAACGTGGAGAACCACAACGGCAACGTGGGCATTTGGGGCATTTCCTACCCCGGGTTTTATTCCACCTATGCCACCATAGATGCCCACCCCGCCCTTAAAGCGGCCTCTCCACAGGCCAGTATAGGCGATTTCTTTTTTGATGATTTCCACCACAACGGGGCCTACCTGCTCAGCTACTTCCGGGCCACATCGCTCTTTGGCACCCCCAGGCCCAATGGCGATCAGCCCGTGGACACGGCGTGGTATACCCTGCCAGATATCCAGACCCAAGACCAATATCAGTTTTTCTTGGACGTGGGACCCTTGAAGAACCTTGATCGTTTCTTTGAATATGAAACAGTGGACAATCCCAGAATGGCCATAGACGGCCAGACCGATGATTTTTTCTGGAACGAGCTAAAGGAACATCCCAATTATGATGAACTGTGGCAGAGTAGGGGCATTATACAGCATTTAAAGGATGTAAAATCGCATGTGGCCACCATGGTCGTGGGCGGCTGGTTTGATGCAGAGGACCTTTACGGGCCTTTGGAAACCTATAAGAACATTGAAAAATACAATGAAGGCAATTACAATACCATGGTCTTTGGCCCCTGGGACCATGGCCGTTGGGCCCGTAGGGATGGCCGTACCGTGGTGGGCAATTATTATTTTGGCGATGGGGTGAGTGAGTATTTTCAGGAAAATATAGAAACAAAATTCTTTGAACATTTCCTAAAAGGCCCTGGAGACCAAAACAGCGGGCTGCCCGAAGCCTACGTCTATGATTCTGGAAAGTTGGAATGGAAGCAGTACGAAGATTGGCCGCCCAAAGGGGCCACCAAGCGCGATTTCTATTTATCGCCCAACCAGGACCTCACCTCTTCCCCCCAAGAAGTTGAACCGGTCACTTTCGTGAGCAATGTAAAAAAGCCCGTGCCCTATTCAGAGGATATAAAAAGCGTATTTACGCCCCGCAAGTATATGACAGATGACCAGCGCTTTGCCGCCCGCCGATCGGATGTACTGGTCTTTGAGACGGATGTCATGGAAGAAGACCTTACCCTGGCGGGTGATATTCTGGCCCAATTGCAGGTGGCCACCACGGGCACGGCGGCAGACTGGATCGTTAAAGTAGTGGATGTACACCCGCCGCAGACGGAGACCAATGAAGAAATGCAAGACCACCTGAAGATGGACAATTACCACCTTATGGTGCGCAGTGAGGTAATGCGCGGCCGCTTTAGGAACAGTTTCTCCGACCCAGAGCCATTTGTGCCCAATGAAAAGACCACGGTAAACATAAAGCTGCAAGATGTCTTTCACACCATTAAAAAAGGGCACAAACTTCAGGTACAGGTACAGAGCACTTGGTTTCCGCTCATAGACCTGAACCCCCAAACCTACGTGGAGAACATTTTCAAGGCCAATGAAGAAGATTTCCAGACCCAGACCCATACCGTGTTTACGGACAGCAAGCTTACATTTACGGTGTTGGAGTAGGGGGCAATTAATTTTTTTTAAGAGTATTAGTGATGCGTTAAAATTTTTCACATGGGAAAAGTGCACTATTTTAAAAGCTCCCCTCTTCAGATGAAGAGGGGTGGCCCGCTTGCGGGACGGGGAGTTTGAC
>CAKZLG010000289.1 GCA_937125035.1 uncultured Maribacter sp.
AATATCGGTTGAACAACGGCCCTTTTCAGGCAAGCCCCACTTTCAACAACCTGGTTCCGGGCACTTATGACATTGAGGTAGCCGATGATAACAACTGTAGTAATCTGGTATCCGTAACCATACCTCCACAATTGAACGTTTCATTGGCCGTGGTAGATGAGATACCCTGTGCTGGTGACGGTACCATGCAAGTGGACATTACGGGAGGAAACATGACCAACTTGGCGGCCACCGACTTTACCATTTTCCTAGACGGTATTGCTGTTCCAGGATTTACGGGTGTCCCCGTACCATCGGTTCCATTTACCTATACCGTTCCTTTCGGGGAACATGGGGACTATACCGTATCAGTAACCGATACTAACGGCTGCTCGGAGATTTCTGCACCCATTACTTTTTCAGAACCTACCAATATCGTGGCCACTCATAGCGCTACTGGCCCAAGTTGTCTGGATGCCAATAGCGGCTTTGTGCAAATCACTCCTGATGCTACAGGGGGCATACCACCTTTTGAGATCAAATTTGGCCCAGATGGTAGTTTAACCTATGGCGTTGGTGATGATGGCACTTCTGTTTTCAGTAGCCAGACCGTTTATTCCGGCTTGGCCGCAGGTACGTATGAGTATTTGGTAAAGGATAGCAGGGGCTGTTTGATACCCGGTATTGTGGATGTGGTGATCAGTTCAGACACCACCCCTGCACCGGATACCTCTGTGTCCCCTATTGATGCGGCATGTAGTGCAGGACTCACCTCCGGAGGCATTGAAATTACCGGCATTGTGGATGGTGTGCCCAATTTCACCTATATCATTGAAGACCTGTTCGGCAATGAGATTACCAGAACAGTGGCCACTGGTGCCACGGTGTACCCATTGAATGTGTTGGACCCTGCCATTGTTCCAGGGGACTATCAAGTCATTACGTTGGATGCTAGGGGCTGTCGGGATATTGATACCGTAACCGTGGGTGCCATTGGTTTGGCCATTGTTCCGGACAATACCACCTTGCCCCCAACTTGTGCCCCTGGAGGATTCACTTATTGTGTGGATATTGTGGGTGGAACCGGACCCTTTGACATACGCTTGGTAGATGGCACCTTGCCCCCATATAGCTACATCTCACTGGGCGGTACCCCACCAACCCCAGTTAGAAGGCATTGTTTTCCCAATATTGAGTTCGGGGAGGTATTTACCGTGGAAGTTGTGGACACAGCCACAGGCTGTATTTATGAACAGGTCATTGAAGTGCCGGATGGTCCCTCTCCGGTAGACGTTGCCCTGACCATTGACAATGCCACCTGTATACCGGGCAATCTTGTGGAATTGACCTATAGCGTCACTGGATCAACCGGAGCTTTGGATATTGAGATTCGCAATACGGATACAGGAGCCCTTTTTCTGGCTGAGACCCGTACGGATACCTCTTTTTCTTATCAAGTACCAGAAGGGCCCTACAGTATTTTGGTCTATGACAACGGTACCACTTGTTCTGATGGTGCTAGGGCCAATGCTGTTTTAAATGCCCCAAGGGTGGATATTATTGAAAACATCAATGCCAATTGTAATGCGGATGGCCAACTGACCGTACGTGGCAGTGGGGGCACGCCTTTTGCTGTGGGCAGTCCTTATGAGTACGCTTATGTGCCCGCGGGAAGTCCCGTTGATACGGACGGCACCTTGACCCCGATGAACCCTTCCGATGATTTTACGGATGCTTCAACCGTTACCTTGCCAGGTTTGCCTGCACCGGGATTGGCCTATGATATTTGGGTAAGGGATGCACGTAACTGTGCCTATCAAATTTCTGCAGCGGTTATCACAGAGGACCCACCGTTGCCTGGTCCAACCTTTGATGTGAGCAACCAGTGTGATGTCACTGCGGCCACCTTTACCATTGAAGTGCATATGCCCGCCAATAGCAACAGTCCCAATTTCACCTTGGGTGGTGTAAGCCAGTTTGGGGTGTTTGATGCGGTGGACAATAGATGGGAAGCCACTTTTACAGTGGGGAATATTGGAGTATACCGGGTAGATGTCATGGATGCCAACGGCTGTACCGGTTTTTCCGAGCCTGAGGTGTTCCAAGTGCTTTCGGCTTCTGGCGGTTTTACTATGGACCCTACCTGTACCGATTTGGACGGCATCATTGAAGTAACGGCAAACGGGGGCAGTGGCGATTTTGATTTTGAGTTGCAGGACGGCAGTGGTACGCCCATTACCAACAATGCTACGGGAAATTTTACCGGACTCGCGGCTGGCGATTATCAGGTTCTGGTCACCGATAACCAAGTAACTGATGGGGTCAATAATTGTACCTTTTTGGTGGAAAACATCATTAGTACCCTCCCAACGCTACCCAATATTTTGGATACCGGCGCCACGGATATCAGCTGCAATGGGGCCAATGACGGTAGTATAAACGTCATCCTTGCGGCGGGAACGGATGTGGATGGTATTGCAGCCTATAATCTGTATTCCGGTACCTTGCCATTGCCACCATCACCTACTGCCTTATTTACAAATACGTCGGGTAGTTTTGATAACCTGGCCCAAGGAAATTATGTGGTAGAGGTTGTTACGGACAATGGCTGTACGGACCAAAGAAATGTGGTCATTAACGAACCAGCGCCCTTTTCCATCACGGCCTCCGCACCGGATTTTGCTTGTGAGCCTGGCGCCAATAGGTTCAGTTCTACCCTGATCACGGACACCATTGGGGACCCAGGTACTGTGGGCAGTGGC
>CAKZLG010000290.1 GCA_937125035.1 uncultured Maribacter sp.
ACGATATCATTGTCATTTTCCGTGCGGTTCGTGGTGATTACGCCCAAGGTAATGTCTGAACGGCCAAGGCGCTCATGTATATCAGCCCCTTTTTCAAGGCCTTCATACGCCAACTTGTAAATAGTGCGATAGGCCGATGCCGTTGTGGCGTAGGGATCCTCAAAACCACCCTCATAGGACCATCCTGTGA
Source organism: uncultured Maribacter sp. (assembly GCA_937125035.1). Classification (GTDB taxonomy): domain Bacteria; phylum Bacteroidota; class Bacteroidia; order Flavobacteriales; family Flavobacteriaceae; genus Maribacter. The sequence goes on from CAKZLG010000290.1 coordinate 191, forward strand.
GGGGGTAATCATACTTAATGCCCTTGATCTTTGATTCCTTTAGGTAGGCGTACACCTCTTGCATGTGTGCCATGAAACCAGGGTCCGTAAAGTCGTACCCCCAATATTGACTGCCGCCTGGCCACCAGCCCCCCATTTTACTGCCATCATCTGGTCTAAGTCTGTGCGTTTCATTGAACAGCATGTGATCGGGGTGTGCCAGGGCATAGTCTTCCGAACGGCGACTGGTCTGAAAATAGATCATAGGTTCCCCTCCGGCGGCCGTAATGGCATGCCCCCATTTTTTCATGGTTTCCAAAGGCTCCAACAATTGTCCCCCTTCATACATTTGCCAATGTGCATCATCCCACCAGCCCTGCTGGTTATTGGGTTCGGCATAGTCATCTGGCTCTAGCCTGATTCCTATTTTTGAATATTTGTCAAAACCGGTAGCATTGGCCTCCTTCAACATGGCCAGAGTACCAACGGAATTGTTCATGAACGCATCTCCCCCGTACTTCTCTTGGTAGGCGTACCAAAAATTCAAGATGGGGAAATCAACCCCAGATATGTCCACGTTATTGGCAAGCGCCAGCTTTTTTCCATAATCTTCCAAAATGGCAAAACGGTCATCTATGGAGAAATTCACAAAAAAACGGTCTTTGGAGAGGTAGGTAGTACCGGCATCTATTTTCTTTCCCACGGGATCTTTTATCCAAAGCTGAACTAAAAGATGGTCTGGGGTCTTGCTTATTTTGGCATATTTTTCAAACTCGTGATAGGACAGGCCCCCAATGACGAGGGAATGCTTCTTTTTTCCTTTGGCGCCAAAGGTGGCCAAAATGTTGTTTTTGGAAGTCAGGGTGTCCTGCGTGGTAACGCGTGTCTGGTATTCGCTGGATTCCCCGTCCAAAGTCTTATAATCAATAAACTGATGGTCCTTGAATGCTTTCGCATTCAAAATATGGTACTGCTTTAGTTGAAGTGATGACCCACTGTTGTTTACAAAACCCCAGTTGAGGGTGAAAAAACCCTCATTGTCATATAGGCCAATTTCATAGATCAAGGCATTTCCCTGCCCATTGGCGCTGCTTTGAATGACCAATGCCGTGCCTTCCCCCAACGCATCGTTTATTGGTTTTAAGCTATAGGTGTTCTTTAAGGCGCTTGCATTGGAGGACAGATCGCCCATCTTATAATGGGCATCCGTAATCATTGTCTTGCCCGCAGCCTTATCATACACACTATAGCTTCCTTGGGCAAGATTGTAACTCACCTTTAACTTGGCATTTTCCATCACTACTTCATCACCATCTTCTGTTGTAGTGATCGCTTGCTGGTCCTTACAGGCCCAAATAAGTACCAGAAGTACCGGTATCCATATTTTTCTCATGTTCATTTTTAATTTATCCATTTTTCTGATGATGGCTCTAAGATACCCTTACTGATTCTTATTTAATTTTAGTAGGTAAAAGGGCGTTTGATCAGCGGACCCATTTACTTGTATACTTTGGGATATTTTCTTGGTTGCTTTCGTGGCAACGCCATCATGATCAAGCAATAAGAGCTGGCCCTTGAAGGGCACCATTATTTCAGCGCTCACGGGCTCAAGGACAATAGGGGTGCCACCGGGATCAAGGACCCTATTTTCCTCTTTATTGAAAACCATGCCCGTATTCCGCGCCCTACCCATAACGGTCATGACGATCTCATTGGTGGTCTTCAAGGTTTCCCCTTCGTTTTTGGCCGATAGGTAGATGATGGCATAGCCTTTTTGGGGCCTTATGGTATAGCCATCACCGAGGTCATACGTGGTATTGCCCGGAGAAAACCCCACAAATGCCTTGGTGGCCTCTGTGTTCAAAGTGAAAAAACCGCCCTTTTCCTCACCTGGGTCCGCCGGCGTCCATTTCAATTCCTGGGTGGTGGAAACCACGGTGCCGCCCACCGAATGATCATCAATATCAAATTGTGGGGTGGTCTTAAAATCCTTGGTAAATTGAACCGCCACTTTGGTAGCGGCCAAGGCAGCTGCGGGCACCTTATTGGTGGTAAAGGTTTTTTCATCAAATTGCTGCTTGGTCTCCCCAATAAAATCCAGCTTTCCCTTTTTCAATGAAGGTAAGTGAACGTTGAGAAACTGCGTTTCTTTGCCCTCAGTGACATCCATACGCCTCACTTGGCGTGCTATGGTCATGAAGTTGGCCATGACGGCCGGGTTGGTGACATCCCAACGGTCATATCTACTTTGCACCAGGGGGCTGAAGCCACCGTCGTCCCCATTCTGGAACATGAATGAGGCGTCCCACCCATTTAGGCCCCAACCATAGGCACCCAATATGGCCGGACCTTCACCCACGTACTCGTTGGGAATAACGTGTATCCATTCGCTTATCATAAAGGGCCTATCCGCCACTTGCTGCAGCCCCATTCCCAAGATGCCTTTGCCCGGGTGAGCCAACATGGAACCATCACTGAACTCTTCCTTACGCTCAAAGGCGTGGGTGCCCCCGCCGCCATAATAATTGTGCCTATCTATCATCCCTACTTGGGCATCTGAATGCAGATTGAGGTAGTGGCCAATGGAACTCCCTGCTTGCCAATTGGAGCCAATGATCTCTCCTTCATAACCTGTTTGTTGAATAGCGGTTCTAAAACGGTCATAAAATTCATTTTGGAGCCCAATAAGGAATTCAGCGGTATCCAGCATACGCTGACGCAGCACCTGAAAACCCTCTTCCCCTGGTTTCATGAGACTATCGTAGATCCACGGGCGACTCCATGGCACCACGGTCCCTGTTGCGAGACTTTCATTGCTTAATGGCAATCCCTTAACCTTGGCCAACTGGATCAGGTTTTTGAGCATACTGTTCTCCATATTCAAGGAAGTCTGATAAATGACCGCTTCGCCCCAAGCGCTTTCCCACTTTTCCTCGCTTCCGTATTTTTGGAGCAGGTAGTCGCTAAAGCGTTTTGCCGTGCGCACCCGCAAGGTGGGGTAGCGTTGCATGGTCCATGTGGAACCTTCCCATAAAATGGCATCTTCGTTGAACATCTCCACGCAGAAAATGGCAGGGTCTTGGGCATACCGTTTCTCTGTATAGGGATTATGGTGCCTCAGCAACTTGGTGGTCTGCTCTATTTGTAAATCTTGCAGCTCATGGGAAAAGTATATGGACCCATAGGTGGCCCTGACCCTTTCTTTTTCATTTAAATCTCCAATTTCGTTGACCCAAGGTACACGGTGTGCGTCCTCCTTGCCGATCCTAACACCAAAGGTGGGCGACAATTTCGTATAGATGCCGTTTTCCTTTAGAACGGAAATGTAATAATCCATTTTATCTAGCCCATTAGGGTCGAACTTCACGAAACTGTTGTCCAAGATTCCCGCTTCGCCAAAATTATCGGCGTATTTATGAAAGCGTACGGCATTGATGCCAAATTTGCGATAGAAGGCGGCATGTTTATCCGCACTTTCCTTGGTGGGCTTGCAAAGGGCATAACAATTGTTCAACCCCCATAACTTTATTTCCTTTCCCTCGTAGAGCAACTTGTCACCTTTGGCCAGAATTCGACCGTGTTTCCCGGCTGGCTCCTCATTCCAATCCTCAAGGCCGATCTGGCTTTTTTGTGCGTAGGTATTGCTGGGCAAAAAGGGGTACCAGTATTTCTCGGCGGCCTCGGAAGCCCCAGCTCTGGGATGGGCGACCGGCGAGTGAAATTCGTGGCCTTGCGCCACTTCCAACATATCGCTATTTGCAAAATTTTGGCAGTTTGAGGATAAGGACCACAACAGGGCCAAGGATATTAGAATGGATTTTAAGGTCATTTTTTCATTTTTTGTGATTGCCACTGAAACCCCAGTGGATGGGTTTGGGAAAGGTTCAGTTTTTCAGCCCCTGCCGTACGGCCCGTCCAAAGGCCTCTATATTCTCCGTTCGCATTTCATCATAATCGCGGGAGGCCACCACGCCGTGCGCACCAGCTTTAAGAGCGGCCAATGTACTTTCATAGACCTGTTGTGGATCGGATGGCCTCGGGGCCACACCACCCTCTGGTAGGTGCCAAGGAACATCAAATCCTACCCCAGGATATACTTTTGCCCTGTCATTAACCCCTGCCAGACAGCGTTCTGTTTCACTGGCCACATAGGCAGGAGGCATGCTTCTGGTTTCCATTTCACCCAAAGGTATTTCGGCATCTTCATGAAAGCGCATCATGGCGTAGAACCCTTGCAATAGCTCGTGCTCAGTAAAATCA
>CAKZLG010000291.1 GCA_937125035.1 uncultured Maribacter sp.
CAAAATTTGGCCTATTCCACGTACCGTGGCGTACAAAATAGCGCCCAAATCACGGACGACCCCAGTGTTACCGATTTTAATGTTTGTGGATTCACTGTACCCGGGGCCACCAACTTTTTGTTGGACGACCTGTCCGACTGTAATTTTCAACGCACCGTAGAACTTTGCGGAAGCTCAGCCGTATTAAATTCGGGAGATGGTTTTGATGAGTATATCTGGGTACGGGATGATAACGGCAATGGAGACATTGACCCCTCTGATACGGTGATTACCGATGGGGACCCGGACAACGACCCCAGTACCATTGTAGTGACCCAGCCCGGCACCTACATCGTGGACAAGATCGTAGCGGACCCTTGTAAAGGGTTTAAGGAAATCATTACGGTAACCCCCTATGGTGCCGGTTTGATTCCCAATCCCATCATTGAGCTTTTTAACAGTGCAAATAATGATGCGGACCCCTACAATGATATTGCAGGGGAAATTGTGCAATGTAGTGTGGACAATGACCTATTGCCCAAACTCTTCCTTTGTGGTGCTGCGGACACCAAACAATTACAGGTGAACATCGTGGATGCACAGAGTATTGTCTGGGAACAGTTGGTTGAGGGCAGCTGCACCCCGTCTGGCGATGATTGTGCCAACAAGGCCCTTACCTGTACGTGGAACCAAGTGGGCACAGGGGGCAATTACATCGTGAACGATGAAGGTCAGTACCGTCTCTCCGTAACCTATCAAAATGGATGTACTAGCCGCTTCTATTTCAATGTATTTCAGAACGAGCTTGATATTCAGTATACTAGGGAAGATATCATTTGCGCCAACCCTGGCAATATTACCATAACCAATTTGGGCAATGGCTATGGCTACCAACTGGTGGACGATGACACGGATACAGTGGTCAAACCCTTCAGTGCCAACAATGGCCCCAGCTTTGATTTCAACACAGGGGAGAATGGAAGCTATATTGTTGAGGTCACTCAATTGGACCTCAATGGAGCGCCCATAAACAATGCCTGTATCTTCAGAACACCGGTAATTGGCATATTGGACAGGGATGTTACCTATAATGTAACGGCTACGGATGCTACCTGCAATGGTTTGGGCGCCATAAACATTGAAATCAACAACGCAGAGCCCAATTATGAATACGAACTCCGTTTGGATGATGGTTCCAATGCAGGTCAAGGTACACTTATAGACAACGAAACGGCCCAAACGAATAACGATTTTAGTTTTTCCGACCTCAACGCCGGCGACTATATTGTAATCGCCAGAACGCAGGATGGCTGTTCCCATACGGAACAGGTGACCATTGTGGACACCAATGATTTGGATGTAGAGGCAAGGGTATCCCAACACATAACGTGCAGGGAAGGAAATATCTTAATGAGTTCCACTGGGGGTCAAACACCGCATACCTATGCCATTTGGTCCTACGTTGATGAATCTGGCACCACCATTACATCCTATCCCACACCACAGGACATTCCCGCTTCAGAATTTCAGACAAGCCAGATATTTGATATCCTGGATCCAGGAGAGTACACCTTTGTGGTGGTAGACCGCAACAACTGCTTTGCCTATTCCAATACGGTGATTATAGAATTCAGGCCTGCTGCGGAGTTCAGCGCCAACACAGTGGTCAACGTTCAATGTTTTGGGGAGGCCAATGGCAGTATAGCCGTAAACCTTGTCAATGACAACGGGTACCAACTCACCTATTATTTGGCGGACATAGGCATACAGGATCCAGCTGCGTTTGATTTTAATGGGTATGATCTGAATAATGCCATGGCCACCAATGCCACAGGGTATTTTTCAAATCTTCCATCAGGTAATTATGTCATCATTGTTGATCAACGCAGAGGCAGTGCTAGTTGTAGATATCCACTTTTCAGTGAGGTAAACGCACCTGTAAATGCCATGGATGCCACTTCGGCACTGATTCAGGACCTTACGTGTACCCAGGAGGCCATTATAGAGGCTCAAAATGTGGTTGGGGGAACCGCTCCATACAGCTACAGTATTGATGGGGTCAACTTTGTAACCGACACAACGCCCAACGCGCATCGGTTTGAAAACTTAACGGACGGCACCTATATGATAACAGTAAGGGATGCTGCAGGATGTCTGTTTCCCACTACACCAATAACCATAGCCCCCTTGAATGAACCTTCTGATCTAACGTTTGCCAGTACAACGCCCAATTGTCCTGCCTTGACTTCAGATGTTACGGTTACGGTGGTGGATGGCAATCCAAATTTCACCTATGAGATCATAGCTCCGGCGGCCAGTGTGGTAAATAACGGGAACACTGCTTTATTTGAAGATTTGGATGCCGGAACGTATACGTTTAGGGTGACCGATGCTCTGGGATGTGCGATTACAGAAGATTACACCATTGCGCCCGTGCAACGAATCTCGGCCATAGGATTATTGAACAGCAACATCACCTGTTTTGGCCTTACCAATGGCGCTGCCACCTTTACAGTCAATAATTTTATGGCGTCCTATGACTACTCGGTTACAGGACCTACGGTTTTTTCAGGAACTGGCCTTACAAGTGCAACCATTCCCTTAACCGGCCTTGGCGCGGGCACCTACACGATTACAGTTACGGACAATGACACCAATTGTACGGACACGGCCTCAGTGGTCGTTGAGGTACCTTCGGCCCCATTGGCCTTAAATATAAATGAAACACAGCCAACCTGTACGGACATGGGCAGTGTGCTTTTGACGGCCTCAGGAGGATGGGGCGGATATTCCTATACCTTGACCAATCCAGATACTACTCCCGTTGGCACCAATACCACAGGCAGCTTCACGGGCCTTACCCAAACCGGTGCTTTTACGGCGACGGTTACGGATGTGAATGGTTGTGTGGTAACGGACACCTTTACACTTAACGCCGCTGTAGCACCTGTTTTGGCCATTGTGCCCAACAATGTATGTTACGATGCCGTTGCGGGACTCGCGCTTACGGCGAGCGTCACCTCCGGTGGAGATGGTAATTTCGAATATAGCCTAAATGGGGGTGCCTTTTCCACATCTAACGTGTTTTCTGGCCTTGCACCCGGCACTCATACCATCCGTGTGCGCGATGGCAACAACTGTACGGATGACGAAACTATTACCGTAGACCCTGAGCTCAGTGTCATTGCCAGTGCCGGAAATATCTCGGCATGTGCCACTGATACGGACATTGATATCACAGCCGCCGGCGGGGACGGCAATTATGTGTACGCTGTTGTGGTTGATGGCGTTACGCCATCAACAGGGGATTTTGCCACAACGAACCCCGTTACGGTAAACGCCCCCGGTGATTATGATGTTTACGTGCGAGACAATAACGGTGCTGCTGGGTATTGCGAGGCCACGTATGACATTACGGTGGTCCAGGATGCCCCGTTGGCCTTGTCCGTTTCCAACACGCCTATTCTTTGTAGTGGCGAAAATCAGGCCACCATCACCATCAACGCCAGCGGAGGCCAGTCGCCCTATACCTATAGCATTGATAACGGGGCTACTTATCAAACCTCTAACGCATTCCCGAATCGTGGGGCCGGCAACTATGCTATTCGCGTTAGGGATTCCAATAATTGTGAAGTTGCCCAAACATACGGCATTACAGAACCTTTCACATTGTCTGCTTCCGCCGCGGTTACCCAATTGGTGGAATGCAACCCTATGGATGGTGCTGAGGTGCGCATCACCAACGCTCAAGGAGGAACAGCACCTTATACCTATAGTTTTGATGGAGGAATGACCTATGGCACAGACGCCATTGGGTTTTTACTGCCAGGTTCGCACACGCTTTACATACAAGATGTCAATGGATGCGACTTCCCCATGACGCTCACCATCAATTCGGCGCCCACACCACCCAATGTTGCGCTCACCCCGGCAGTGGATTATAGCTGTGATGGTACAGGCGTGGTCACTATAGCCCCGGACAATCCCAGTTTGGATTATACATTTTCCCTGAACGGCACCTTGAACACACCAGCAGATTCCAATGTATTTACAGGTGTGCCCTTGGGAACACATACCATTACGGTTGATTATATGGATAGCACTCCGCCTGCACCAAGCAGTCTTTTGCTGGAAAATTTTGGAAGTGGGGTCAATACCAGCATCACCCAAATAGACCCAGCTTATTGTTACGAACCACAAGATGGCTCTATACGCGCTTGTGATCCAGGGGTGCCTACCCGCATCAATGATGGGGAGTATTCCGTGACCCAGGCCGTTGCATTGCCTTTTGCTTCTTGGAGAAGTCCAAATGACCATACGGGAAATTCCAATGGGCGCTTTTTGGCAATCAATGTGGGCGGAGTGGCCGGTGTTGGAGGTATTATTTATGCCAAGAGGGACATTGAAGTCATGCCGAATAGGGACATAACTGTTTCCTTATGGGCGTATAACCTGCTCAGAAATGGTTCTTCGGGTGGAGACCCTACGATTGAAATCCAGTTGGTGGATGCTTTGGGAACGGTCATAGCGAGCACTGCAACGGGTAATGTTCCCAAAAACAACAATGCGGACGATTGGCACAATTATGCGGTAGCACTCAACCCAGGTCCAAATACCGATCTGGATATCGTTATACGCACCAACTCTGCGGTCGTGGCTGGGAATGACATTGCCATAGACGATATTGAGGCATATCAAGTGCCGGAACAATGCTCCCAAACCGTTAGCTTAAATGTGGTTGTGGAACCAGGCAATGCCTTTGGGGCCCAAGTAACGAACAGTGCAAACGTGGCTTGTTTTGGTTCCAATGACGGCAGTATCACCTTTGATGTCGAGAATTTTGGTGCATCAGGGTTTGAATACCAAGTAAACGGCGGTGGCTTTTCGGCACCTTTGCTTT
>CAKZLG010000292.1 GCA_937125035.1 uncultured Maribacter sp.
TGCTGAAATCGCCTTTGGCCAAATCGCTTTTATGGATTACAAAGAACAGATCACCCGCATCGCCCCATTGCATATCGCCTTCAGAACCTACGACCAATAGGGTCACCCAATCTTCTGGATTTCCCTTTTTGGCCAAAGAGGCCTGCAATTCCGGATGCTCGTGTTGGGTAAACCCATAGGCATTTACCGCATACTGAAACAGGTTCTGTTTATTGACGGGCGCTTCAAAAAGGTCGTACAGTTCGTCCAACAATCCTTCATCCTCTTTTAAATAGGCAGCATCCCCTTTAAACAAATGCGTATTCACATAACTGGCGTACAGCGAAGGGGCGGAGTTGGCCTTTTCCGCACGGACCTTGAACGATTTGTAAGCCGCATCGAACATTTCTGAATAATCCTCTTTCGTAAATTGAAACCGCTTTCCGGATACCAAGCGGGCATTGTCTTCCACATACATCACTTTACCGGGCTGGTGGTTGCCACCATAGACACTGTGAATCGTTTCCAAGAAGAAAAACAGGGTGCCTGTCCTGGGAAGGTAGTCCTGTAGATGGGCAATTGACTCACAGTTGATCTGTGCAATGAACTCGTAAATGTAATCGTCCTTACCCTCGCGCCAATTGTCCCCAAAACGGGGATAGGGAATATTTTCGGGCAGATCGGGCACCCCACCAAAACGATGGTTTCCTACCTTGGCATAATCTTCTTCTCCGGAATGGGTAAAAAGGAGGCTTTTTTTGACCATCCCGATCAAGCCCCCTTTGTGGGCCGTCAACTCATTGTCTTGTACGACCTTTTCCAATTCGGGCAGCAAGTCCGGGTCATTTTTGGACCAAAAAACAGTATCATCCCAAGAAACGAGCCCTTTTCCGTCCGCACCCTGATAGTCATAGCTGAGCAGCCGCAGTTTGTCCTCCATGGACAATTTGATTTCCTTGACCGTATTGTAAACGGCAGGTAGATTTTCCAAAGGATTGTCCTGTAAATCAATACTCTTCAACTTCGGTTGTTTGGCAATGGCCTCGGGCAAGGTCTTGAACTGGTTCTTATCCAAAGAAATGTTTTTAAGTTCCGGCAATTTGATGGCCTCGGGAAGTTGCGTTAAGGCATTACCGGACAACCAAAGATGTTTTAATTTTGGTAATTGAAAAATGCCGCCAGGAATACTTTGCAAATTGCAATTAATGATGGAAAGCTGTTCCAGTTCTTGTAGCTCAGCAATACCATCTGGCAACTCCTTGATATCATATCCGTTCAACCGCAGGGTATTCATCTGTTTCAATTGCCCTATTTCGGCCTGAATTTCCAACGGACTCAGCGGTCTTTTTTCATGATAGTTACGGGTGTCGGATATGGTGAGCGATTCTAGATTGATGTAGTTAAAAATAGCATCGGGCAGTTGTGAAAACTGAGGTTTGTTCAGGGCTAAAAATCGCACATCGAGCGGATCGGCAGTTTCGGTCTCGGCCATACTAGAAAAACTGTAGTCGCTCCACTGTAAGTTGCCAACATCAAATTTTTTGGCAATGGCTATGGGAAAGCTTTTGTTGTGATAGCTCTTGGTCATCTCCCCCTTCAACAATACCCAACCTTTATCCAGCACCACCGTTCCAGAGAAAGCCAAACGATAGTCAAAGCCCTCGCTGCGCGCGGTAAGGAACAAGGGCGCATTTGTTTTTTCTTCCTGAAATTCAAATCGTCCCGTGGGAACCCCGTAATTATAGATTCCCTTAGCGGGAATGGTGAGGGTCACTACGCCATCCTTTCTATAATCGTCCAACACCTGGGCGGTTGTCGCTTTTGCTATTTCTGAGGTTTTGGCCTTTAGCGTGATCTGCAGGTCTTTGGACAATTGACCGATGATCATTTTGGTTTCTTCCGGCACAAACTCAAAATCGAAATCCCCCACTTGGAATAGCTCTTCCCCATTTTGCGGTATGGCCACCTCGTACAGGTTCTTCTTTTTGGCCTCCTCTTCCTCTTTCTGCCGTTGCTGTACGGCTGCTTGGTACGCGTTATTCTTTTCTTGCTGGGCCAAGAGGTGTGCCGTGAAGGCCTTTTCCCTAACTGCGGTATCGCCCATGATTTCAACCGATTCAAAGGCCTCAAGCACCCAATCGGCGAGGGCATTATCTTCGATTTTTTCGTGCAGGGTCCGGATATCCAAAAAATACCCGTCCCCTAAGAAGAGGGCCGCCTGAAAGTAGCGTATTGTCAAGTGTTTGTCCATCCAAGGCGCATCGGTATGCGCATTGACGATAAAGGCTTCATATCCGTTGACCTCCGTTTTTTCAAAACTGAGCTTTTCCGCTTTATAATTCAAGGACAAACACCAATCTTCATACTTTTCCTGTAAGGTCTTGCCCTTGTAGGTGTCCGAATCCAGCTCCGACACCTTACAAAGAACAGCATCCAATAGCGGCTCTTGAATTTTTGCACCGGTATTTGTCATCGTGGCCTTAAAACCAATAGGGTCAATTACGGGTTCGTCAAAATCATCAGGAATTTTTATTTGAAATACGTCAGTACTAATTGTTTTCATCGTTGTTTTCTGGGTTTGGGCGTAGGTACTTTTGATGATAATATACAACAGTGTGCTGCTTCATTTCAAATCAATACTCGTTTTCAAAAAGGTATATTTTAATCCTTTTTGACGTTTGATGATGTCCTTAAGCTCAGACTGCTCATCTCCGAGTGCCTCCTTCGGAATCATGTAAAAAAGTTGTTTGCTTTGGTAAATGAGGAACCAGTCTTTTAGTTCTTTAACCTTATGTATGCTGGACCAAGACAATTCAGATGTAAACGATTCTCCACTGGTCTTTATGGTATCACCCATAAACTCATAAACCACGGTTTCTTGTAACACTTTATTGGTAGAAAAACTTCTTTTCGCGGCAATTTTAGAGGCAATAAATGGCAATGAAATCAGGAATACACCGGCGACAATAAAAACCGATTTGAACAGCAAATCCCAGGGTGCCATAATCAAAAAGAAACATCCGGCCAGTAGCATTAGAATACCAAAGGCAACCACAAAATAGGCCCTTTTCTGCGAGTAGAAAACGTGTACAAGCAACTGGGAATAACTTTTATAATCATACGTAACTGTTAATTTCATGGTATATCTGCTTTTCTAAAATTCAATCGTAACAAGTGAGCTGCTGTGCCCTGAAAATTTTTATGGATTTACATGCCCACATTTCATGGCCATGGTTCCTTTAAATGGTAATATGCCATGGTCATAAAACGTTTCTGAT
>CAKZLG010000293.1 GCA_937125035.1 uncultured Maribacter sp.
AGATTTGGAAGACGCGATCGCATGGAGCCTGAAATGTCTGGAAAAGCATAAAAAATCCTTGGCGTAAGAGCGCCTTGTAAATTAAGGACCTGTTATTTCTTACCTGCCCTCATTCCCCGTCAACGCCCAACTTTTCGTACTGTTGTAAAAAACATCTTAAACGGGGTCAACATCGACCATCACAATAATTGGATGGACGCTCAGATCAAAGCACCCCCTTTATCACATAATTTAAGATTGGTCCTTATTCAAAAGAGGGCTAAACCCATTCCCATAAAAAGGGTAAGGTAGCGTATCCCATTGCGCCTTTCCTATATCTCCTAGCCATGGAAAGGATTTGGTGAAGATCCCCGAAAGAACACTATATCTTAACTTACATGACCTTTCTCTTTCTTTTAATTGATGATCAAAGGTTTTGCCTCATACCCAATAGCTGTTTGAAAGAGCAGATAGTAATAGCCGGATGGGTAGCTGTCCAATGCGAGTTGGACCACCTCTGGATGGTCTATTCCGTACGCTATAGTTTCCAACAGTTGGTTGTTTTGGCCAAACAGTTGCACCGTTACCGCTTGCCCCATAAAATTGCCTAAGTCCATGTTCACACTTCCCGTAGCGGGGATAGGGAATAGATTGATGGCATTTTGATCTGTTGCCACCACATTGATAAGAACCGAAGCCTGATAGCCTCCATCATCCGTTTTTGCCGTTACGTCCATGACCCCTATGGCATTTGCCGTGACTAGTCCCGTTGCCGCCTCTATGGAGACAATATTGGGATCGTTGGAAAACCAAGACACCTCTTGGTTGGTGGCATTTGCAGGCTCTACCGAGGCATTGAGGAGAAAGGTTTCCCCAACGTTCATGGTAATTTCCACAGGGTTTACCTTTACATCATATACGGCAATAGGTGGGGGCGGACCACCATTTACCGTAATGGTGGCACTGGCCCTATAGCCCCCATCATTGGTAGTCACGGTGACATCTATGGAACCTGCTCCCGTTGCAGTGACCAGCCCCGTATTAGCGTCTATGCTGGCGATATTGGTATTGTTGGAAAACCAGGAAACGCCTTTATCCGTGGCATTGGAAGGTTCCACATTGGCCACAAGCTGAAAGGTCTCGCCCAAATCCAAGGTCACCTGTGCAGGGGCCATTAAAACGTTGTAAACAGCTACTTGCGCCTGCGCACCGCCGCTGACCCGTATCAGTGCACTGGCGCGGAAACCTCCATCGGCGGTGGTGGCCGTAACGTCTATGGCGCCATTGCCAATAGCAGTGACCACACCCGTATTTTCGTCTATGGCTGCTATATTAGGGTCGTTCGAGAACCAGGTCACCCTTTGGTTTGTGGCATTGGAAGGTTCAGTACTGGCCGTAAGCTGAAAGGTTTGCCCAACCGTCATATCCACAGCATTGGGCGATACGACTACATTGTACACGGGTACAGTGATAGCGGGCTCCCCATAGACCTCTACCTCAGCTAAGGAAAGAATTTCATTGGTTCCAGGCAGATACACCATAATATAGCGCCCTTGGGCATTGATTTCCGACAGAAAGCCTGTGGCATCCCCATTCAGCGTGCCCACTTGGGTATAGTCTGCCGGGGTATTGCTAGCGGTATTGCCCACTAGGACCAAGGCCCCGTTCAAACGATCCGAGCAGCAATCCGTACGATTATAAATATTGATTTTATCCAGGTTGTAGACCGCACCTAGATCCACCCGCCACCAAGGATTGGTGGCCAAGTTGGTGTGGGTCACCGAGCCATTGTTGAAATTCCCTGACCGATTGCCATCTACAGCGCGTTCCGCCGGCCCGTTGAAATCAGTGCCAGACTGTAGCACCGGTTTGTTCAGGGCAAGATTGTTGTCATTGGGCCCCACTTCAGCACCCAACTGCCTGATCCAAGCCTCCAATAGGGCCACGCCGGCCGCATCCACTTTATTTTTGGCAACAGGTGGCATGGCCACGCCATCTACCAGACTATTGGCGCGGAGAAACAGATGGGAACGTTCCGGGGTGCCGCTGGCCAAGATCTGCTCATTGGGGACCCCCAAGGAATTGAAAATACCGGCATCCAACAAGCCCGTTGACGCTAGATCTAGGGACATGCGCAAATCAAAATCAGCCCGTATGCCCGAACCCGCCTGATGGCACTAAGCGCAATTTAGGTCCAAATAAGACCTAGCCTTTTCATCTAAGGAGGCCGTTGCATCGTCCATGGCCTTGTAGGTTAAAAGCAACGGGGTGTCCGCATCTGTAATGACCTCATCCAAGATGCCCAAGTGGCTCAAGGTCACCAGTTGGTTGGCAGATCTGCCCGTTTTGGGATACGTGATGTTCTTATTAAGGAATCGGGTACGAGTGCCCAGCGTACCCCCGGTACTGGCATTGTGGCACGTAACACAATCTGCACGGTCCGGATAGCTCCATGTGACCACCTCGGTGGAACCATCCGCTTTTTTAATGTTCAAGGACTCATCCAGACCACTGGTCAACAAAATAGCATCGGTTTGGGCCTCGTTCCACTTATAGGTAACGAAATAGAAATTACCATCGGCCGCCTTTACGGAGAAGCGGGTCTCCAAGCGTTTTGTAAGGGAGGCATTCCGCTCATCCAAAGGCATTTCAAAATGCTTGATGAGGACTGAGCCCACCGGTAGGCCCCAATTTCCGTTTTCTGTGTACGCTATTTTCTCCTCTGCGGTATCGTGGCTGCCATCATTGGGTATGCCGATCCATCTTTTCTTTACCGCCCCATCTGACCAGAAGGATTCCACAAGGTCGTAAGGTATAAAGCCTGGAGCGGGCGTAAGTGCCGCCAGATTGGTGAAGGCCCCTGTTTGGGACAAAGCGCTCGGTAAGGTTTCATTAAAGGTTCTTTTGGTGACTAATTTGTAAAGGGTGGAAACTCCCTGCTTAAGGATATACATTTCACCTTGTTTGTCCTCCCCAAAGGAAATGATATTGGTAGAACTGAAATTACCCAATTGTTCATAGGCCCCTGTATTGATATCCACGGACCAGATCTCCTCCCCATTGCCATAATCCGCGCAGATATATTTGCCTTGGAGTTCTGGGATTTCCGTTCCACGGTACACATATCCCCCTATAATGGAATTGGCTTGTGACCTTGGGAAGGCCACCAAAGGCTCTTCGTGGGGCATATTGTTGTAAAGGGATGGCACACAAAAGGTGCTGCGAAAGAGGCCTTCAAAGAGCG
>CAKZLG010000294.1 GCA_937125035.1 uncultured Maribacter sp.
GCACCTTCAAGTACTTCAGCCATCTCTATTTTTGGAAGGGCAGTGACCCCCAATTAAAGCCCATTGTACTCATGGGCCATTTGGATGTGGTTCCCGTTATTGAGAAAAACCTACCAGAATGGCGACAACCTCCATTCAGCGGCAACATTGTAAACGACACCGTTTGGGGACGTGGTGCCATAGATGATAAGGTGGGCGTGATCAGTATCCATGAAGCGGTGGAATATTTGCTGCGCGAAGGCCATGCCCCGGAACGGAGTTTTTACCTGGCCTTTGGACATGATGAGGAGATTGGCGGGCCCTTGGGGGCCACGGCTATCGCGAAGCATTTGGCAGATCAAGGGGTGGAGGCCGAATTTGTATTGGATGAGGGAGGTGTCATCGCTGAGGGACTGGTACCTGCAGTCACACAGCCCGTGGCCCTGATCGGGACCGCGGAGAAAGGCTATCTGAGTTTACAATTGGAAGTAAAGATCGAAGGCGGCCACTCTTCCATGCCCGATAAGGAAACCGCCATAGATGTTATGGCCAGTGCCATTGCCAATCTCAAAAAAAATCCCCTGCCAGCAAAGATCACTGTGCCCTTGCACGGCTTTATGGATTATTTGGGTCCGGAGATGCCCTTCGTCAATAAAATGGCCTTTGCCAATAGAGGTTTTTTGGAACCCATGATTTTGAGCCAATATGAACAGAGTCCGTCTGGCAATGCCCTGATCAGGACCACCACATCGCCCACCATTTTCAATAGTGGGGTTAAGGACAATATCATACCCCAACGGGCCTACGCCACAGTCAATTTTAGGATCCTCCCCGAGACCACCATCGCAGAAGTGGTGGCGCATGTACGGAAGACCATAGATGACGAGAGGATCACCATTGTTAAAGGGAGTACAGAGGCGGAGGCTTCGCCCTTGTCCAACACTACCTCCCCAGGGTTCATCAACCTCCACAAAACCATAAAGCAATTATTTCCAGAAGTAGTGGTCTCTCCAAACCTAGTGGTCGGGGCAACGGATTCCAGACATTTCAGGGCAATTTCCAACAATACCTATCGCTTTTCACCCATCCGGCTGAATAATGAAACCAAGAAATCCTTTCATGGCCTTAATGAAAGGCTTGCCGTGACGGATTTTGAGAATGCCATTGGTTTTTATGTGCAATTGATTAAAAATTCAGGGGCCAATGGCCCACAATAAGTATCATTATGAATGAAATCTTAGCATTTTTCAAATCAATGGTGGGCCGGGATTCCAAAACCTCCATCTCCCCCTTGATGCAATGGATGAACCCTACCCTCTTGCATGCCGAGGAGGGCCAATTGGAATATAGGCACGTAGTACGCCCAGAAATGACCAACCCCATGAACATTTTGCATGGTGGCATTACCGCCGCCATTATTGATGATGCCATAGGGGCCGCTGTCTATTCCCTGGACAATTCGTACATGTATACTACCGTAAACCTCACAGTAGATTATTTTGCCCCGGCCAAAGTAGGGGATGAACTGATTGCGGCCACCCAAATCATTAAAAAAGGAAGCCAGATCATAAATGCCTCTTGCACCGTCTGGAACGAGAATAAGACCAGAATGATCGCCAAAGGGCAATCCAACTTGATCCGTACGAACATCGGCCTCAAAGAAGAAAATAAAACGAAACAATAAACCAAACCCAGATTACAAATGAAAAAGCTCATCGTATCCTGTTCCCTGCTCTTTTTGAGCCTTACAGCGCATGGCCAAGAATCCATTTTAGGCTTTACTCCTGAAAGTGCGGCAAAACAAACACAATTGGAAGCTGAATTTGAAAAGAAACTGAACGCCGCCAATTTGGATGAATGGATGCAGAGAATGGCGGCCGAGCCCCATTGGGTGGGCACCGCCTACGGCTCCGAACTCGCCCAATGGATGCAAAAGAAATTCAATTCCTGGGGCTACGATGCCCAAATAGCCACCTATGACATCCTTTTTCCCTATCCTTTGGAAAGGGTATTGGAAATGACAGGGCCCAAGCCCTATAGGGCAAAACTGACCGCCGTACCTGTTGCAGGGGATCCTTTCACTGCCCAAGGCGATGCCCTGCTGCCCAGTTACAACGCCTTTTCAACAGATGGGGATGTAGAAGCGGAACTGGTGTTCGTAAATTACGGCATACCCAAGGATTATGAAGCCTTGGAAAAATTGGGCATCAGTGTGGAAGGAAAAATCGTGATTGCCAAATACCAAGGCTCTTGGCGTGGTATAAAGCCCAAATTGGCGGCAGAAAAGGGGGCCATAGGATGTATCATCTATTCAGACCCACAAGATGACGGTTATGGTCGGGGGGATGTCTATCCCAAGGGCGCGTTCAAAAACAGTACCGGAGTACAAAGGGGTTCTGTAATGGATATGCCCACCTATCCTGGCGATGTGCTGACGCCGGGGGTTGGTGCTACCAAAAATGCAGCACGTTTAGATCGTAAAGACGCCCCTACCATCACCAAAATACCCGTTTTGCCCATTTCCTATGAAGACGCATTGCCGTTATTGGAAGCGCTGGAAGGCCCAGTGGCTCCGGATAATTGGAAAGGCGGCTTGCCCATTACCTACCATATAGGTCCTGGCCCTGCAAGAGTGCACCTGAAATTGAAGTTTGATTGGAAACTGGTACCTGCACACAATGTCATTGCCACTTTAAAAGGGTCTGAATTACCGGATCAATGGGTAATGCGGGGCAACCACCACGATGCTTGGGTGCATGGTGCCAATGACCCCGTCAGCGGCATGGTGGCCCTAATGGAGGAAGCACGCGCCGTGGGCGAACTGGCAAAGAAAGGACAACGCCCCAAACGCACATTGGTCTATTGCGGATGGGATGCGGAAGAGCCCGGCCTTATTGGCTCAACAGAGTGGGTAGAGGACCATAAGAAAGAACTTCAGGAAAAGGTAGTGGCCTATATCAATACAGATGGTAACGGACGGGGCTTTTTAGGGGTAGGGGGATCGCACAGTTTGCAGACCATGGTCAGTGAGGTGGCCGGTGCCGTGACCGACCCACAGCGTGGTGTGTCCGTAAAGGAAAGGCGCAGGGCAAGGGACATCATCAATGGGGGCAATGGCCAATTTGAGCTATATGCCCTAGGTTCTGGATCGGACTATACGCCCTTTATACAACATGCCGGTATTGCCTCCTTAAATTTGGGATTTGGCGGGGAAAATGCCGGAGGGGAATACCACACCATCTATGATACCTATCCGCATTACAAACGCTTTAAGGATCCTGAATTTGCCTATGGGGTGGCCTTGGCCAATACCGCCGGCCGCATTACCCTACGCTTGGCCAATGCGGATGTCCTGCCATTTGATTTTACACAATGGCACCAGACCGTATCCGGATATTTGGAGGAGATCATGACGCTGACCACCACCATGCGTTCAACCGTTGAAAAACACAACCAATGGGTGGAAAAAAACTTTTACGAACTGGCTGCGGATCCAAAGGAACCGTTTAAAAAACCTGCTAAGGAACCTGCTGTTCCTTATCTGGACTTTACCCCACTACAAAACGCCATGGCCCAACTGGAAGCGACCATAAAAACCTTTTCCGATATGGACAAGACAACGTGGTCCAAAGAGCAGCGGGCAGCATTGAACGCACATCTTATAAAGGCAGAACAGGTCCTTACCAATGAAAACGGGTTGCCCAGAAGGTCATGGTACAAACATCAGATCTATGCCCCAGGGTTTTATACAGGGTATGGGGTAAAGACCCTTCCTGGGGTTAGGGAAGCCGTGGAGCAGAAGAACTGGAAAGAGGCGCAGGAACAAATTGCCGTACTTGAAAATACCTTATTGGATTTAAATGTGTATCTTAAGAAAGGGATAACTTTTAGCAATTGAATATGGAATCTGATTATTATAAAGTTTTTACGGGAAATGGCATGATGGGCAAATGGATTGCCAGTGAACTGGAATCCGTGGGCATATCCCCAATCCTTAAGAACGAAGGGGAATCTGCCCGCTTGGCAGGTTTTGGCATCTTGGATAACCAAAGCGTGGAGCTCTACGTACACAAGGAGGAAAGGCAAAAGGCCCTGGCCATAGTTCAGGACCTATCCAAAGAACAATAAAAATTGCATTTCACAAATGTGAACTGCCTTGGAGTCATGGCCAAGCGCGCCATATAGACCTTACCTTTTGGGGAGCATCGGTGTGATTTCTATGGAACGGAATTCCACGGCACCATGATCGCCCTGTATCATGATCGGGCCGGGTTCCGACTCATGGTTGTCCAGTGCACCGCCGGTCATCCCCAGTATGTTCTGCTCATTGATGATGGTCTCTCCATTGGCCACTACGGTAACGCGCCTGCCAATCAGGGCAATATCAAACGTTTGCCATTCATTGGCCTTTTTGGCCACCATTTCGTTGGGTGAGAGCAGGCCGTAAATGCCGCCGAAAAGGAGAGAAGACGGTTCCAGGCCGGCATTATCGGCAATCTGCACTTCATAGCGGCCCCGTAAATAAAGGCCACTATTGGACCCCTCTGGATAACGGAACTCCACATGCAATTTAAAATCCGTGAACTTTTCTTCAGATACCAGATTGGCACCACTCTTATCGCTTACCAAGATGCCGTCCTTTACTTGCCATTGATTTTCGCCCATAGCCTTCCAACCTTCCAGATTTTTACCGTTAAAGAGCTTTTTGGTCTTTCCCCAACTGGGGTTATCGATATAGGGAAGCGTAGGTGTCCTCTCCCCAGACCAGGTATAGGTATTACCATCCACATAGACCATGGTGCCTTCCAAACGAGCACCATTTAAGGCAGCTTCAAACTCCATGTTGGCGGCCCCTGGCTCCCATTGCGGGGGAATGGAGAAATAGAACTTCCCACCTAACTTTCTTACCTCGGCTATGGGCCTAGCGCTGCCAAAGGCATACGTGAACCTCCCTATGAGGGTGGAAGTTCCTGAATGACTGATCTCCAACCAGGCCGGCAGGTCCTTCCCCTCTTGCGAAATGGTCAAGTTCCAACGACCCTCTAAGGGATCCTGGCTTTGGGCATATACGCCCATTAGGGCGGTAAGGAAAAGGCAGAACAAACAGCCAAGGGTTGTTTTGTTGATTTTCATGTTTTATGATTTTTTTCAAATATACCACAACTTGTTTAAGATTCTAAAACCAAAATAATGCCTATTTTTAACAAAAAAAATTGATTTAGCCTATGTACACTTCAACGTTTTTCAAAAAACTGATGATTCTTATCGGTGTAGCATCCGTAACGGCATGCCAACAGAAAAAACCCATGGAAACGCCAGTGGTCATCTATGAGGATTCCACCAAAGTGGGAGCCAATGTGGACCTTATCATGAAGAGCATTACCACCCAAGTGGCGGACGGATTGGAATTGAGCCTTTGGGCCACCGACTCCCTTGCACCGGATCCCATTGCCATGGACATAGACAATGCCGGCAATGTCTACGTTACCCGGGGCAACCGAAATAAAAATTCTGAATTTGACATTAGGGGGCACAGGGATTGGATGACCCCATCCATTGCCATGCAGACCGTGGAGGACCGTCGCCAGTTTCTCAGGGAAACCTTTGCCACGGAACTCAGCGACCAAAATACGTGGCTAGAGGACCTCAATAATGATTCCATCCATGACTGGCGCGACCTTACTGTAGAAACTGACGAAGTTTGGAAATTGGAGGATACGGACAAGGATGGTATGGCAGACAAATCTACCTTGATACTAAAAGACTTCAATGATGAGGTCAATGATGTGGCCGGTGCCCTTTTGGTACGAGACAATGACGTTTTTGTGGGTATTGCCCCGGACATGTATCGTTTGGAGGATACCAATGGGGATGAAATCTTAGACGAAAAAACGAGTATTGCCACTGGATTCCAAGTGCATATAGGATTTGGGGGGCATGGCATGTCCGGTGCCATAGAGGGTCCCGATGGGAAAATTTATTGGGGCATAGGTGATATTGGGGCCAATATCACCACGGTAGATGGTGTAAACCACAAATACCCCAATCAGGGGGTCATTGTGAGAAGCAACCCAGATGGCAGCGATTTTGAGATTTTTGCACATGGCCTGCGCAATACCCACGAATTTGTCTTTGATGCCTATGGCAATATCATTTCATCGGATAATGATGGTGATCACCAAGGAGAGAGTGAGCGCCTGGTGCACATTGTGGAAGGCTCTGATGCGGGATGGCGCGCCAATTGGCAATATGGGAAATATACCGATCCGGAGAACAACGGCTACAATGTCTGGATGGATGAAAAATTGTTCGTTCCCCGTTGGGAGGGACAAGCGGCCTATATCATACCCCCAATTCAAAATTTCCATAACGGACCCACAGGAATGGTCTATAATCCAGGAACCGCATTGGGCTCCAAATGGACGGATCGTTTCTTTCTTGTTGAATTTGTGGGAGAACCAAGTCGATCTCACATCTGGTCCTTTGACCTAAAACCGAAAGGGGCCAGTTTTGAGTTGGATACGGATATAGATGTGCTCAGCGGTATTCTGCCCACGGGGTTGGAATTTGGTCCGGACGGAGCCCTTTATGCAGCCGACTGGATCACCGGTTGGGGCACAAAAGACTACGGACGCATTTGGAAATTGGACGTGACAGCAACAGAAAATGACTTGGCCGAGGCCCGTAAGACCACTGAAAAGCTGATGACCCACAACTATGAAGATGATGATACGGACAATTTGGTGGCCTTGCTGAGCTATCCGGACATGCGCATACGACAAAAGGCGCAATTTGCCTTGGCAAAGCGATCATTTTGGGGCTTTAGGGCCTTAAAAGAGGTCATAAAAGACAATGAAAACCAGTTGGCCAGAATCCATGCCATCTGGGGCATTGGTCAAATGGCCGGAACAAACGTGGACAAGGCAGAGCCTTTAATGGATTTACTTACTGATGAGGATGAGGAGATCATTGCCCAGGCCGCAAAGATATTGGGTGATGTGAAATATGAGGAGGCAGCGCCAAAACTGGAGCCTTTGTTGGAACACCCCAATCCTAGGGTGGTTTTCTATGCTGCCCAGGCCCTGGGAAGGCTTCAATATAAAAATGCCACAGATGCGCTTTTGGATATGATTGCCCGGAATGCGGATGACGATCATTACTTAAGGCATGCCGGCGTTTTGGCGCTCTCCAGAATGGGCGACCCTGAACCCGCACTGCAGTTGGTGAACAGTGAGAACAAGAGCCTTCGTTTAGCGGCCGTGCTCATACTTCGCAAATTACAAGACCCACGAATAGCCCAATTTTTATCGGATGAGGATGAGTATATCGTAACCGAGACCGCCAGGGCCATCAACGATGATTGGTCTATTGAAGCGGCGCTGCCCGCACTTGCAGCTACCTTGAACGAAGAGCACTTTACATCAGAACCCCTACTGCGAAGAGCCATCAATGCAGCCCTGCGTGTGGGTGGCGAAAAGGAATTGGAATTTTTGATCGGCTTTGCAAAACGCAACCAAGTCTCCAATATATTGCGAGGTGAAGCATTGGCCGCCTTGGGCACTTGGAGCAACCCATCCGTATTGGACCGTGTTGATGGCCGCTACCGGGGTGAAGTTACCCGCGACATCAATATCCTGAAAGATAAAATGGAAAAGGACATCCCCCTCTTTTTGGAAAGCAAGGAACCCCAAATTTTGGCCGGTATTGCGAAAGCGGTAGGCACCTTAGGTTTGACCGACTATAGTGCCGCACTTTTCGACCTGTACAAAAAGGAGCCTGCACCAGAGGTGCGCAGCGCTGTTTTAAATGCCTTAGGGCAGTTGAATTTTGAGGATATGGAGGGCGCCATGGCCTTGGGCATGAAAGATGACGATGAAGGTGTGCGCCGATCGGCCGTGCGTTTATTGACGGCCCTTGACCTGCCCAAAGAAAAACTACCGGCCATAGTGGGTCCTATTTTTGACAAGGGCAGTAACGGAGAGCAGCAGGAAATGTTGAACGTTCTAGGCGATTTGGATCCCGAAAAGAGCCATTCCATTTTGGCCAGCCTTTTGGACAAAGCCACCAATAACCAAATAGACCAAGGGGTCATGTTAGACCTTATGGAAGCGGTACAAACTACCGATAATTCCGATTTAATAGCACAATTGGATGGCTTGAAAAAAGCAGGGTATACCACGGACTCCTATTTGGAAACCCTGTATGGAGGCAGCTGGTGGAGCGGCCGGGGCGTATTTGGAAACAATCCCACGGCACAATGCGTAAGATGCCACGCCGTAAACGGCGCAGGTGGGGAAGTAGGTCCTGCGCTTGATAATATTGCCAATATCCTTACCCGAGAGCAGCTCTTGGAATCCTTGATCGAACCCAGTGCGCGCCTGGCCCCAGGGTATGGCACGGTGACCTTGACCCTTACTGATGGCCAAGAGGTACGCGGGGTGCTCATGGAGGAAAATGGGAAAGAAATTGTATTACGCACCAACGAAGCAGAACCTTTAAAGGTGCCCCAGAGCCGCATTAAGCACCGGGAAAATTCGGTTTCCGCCATGCCGGCCATGGGCCGTATGATCAGCAGAAGGGAACTAAGGGACCTCATGGAATATTTGGGCAGTTTAAAAAATGATGAAGCCTAATTCCCCCATTTGGCCACCAAGGCTTTGGCCTGGTTGAATTCGGTGACCAGGTCCGCCATAATTTGGCCTGCAGGCCTAATATCATGGATGAGGGCGGAGACTTGGCCTATTTCCAATTCCCCCTCTTCCATATCCCCTTCAAACATGCCTTTTTTGGCCCTTGCCCTACCCAAGAGCGCCTTCAATTGGGCAGGAGAAGCGCCTTGGGCATAGGCTTTTTGTACATCTTCATAAAATTTATTCTTCAATAAGCGCACAGGTGCCAGCTCCTTCAACGTAAGCTGGGTGGCCCCCTCTTGGGCAGCCACTACCCTATCCTTAAAATGGACATGTGACGAAGCCTCCTCACTGGCCACAAACCTGCTTCCCACCTGCACGGCCTCCGCACCCAAGACCATGGCTGCAAGCATGGCCTTACCCGATGCAATGCCACCGGCAGCAATTAAGGGTATATTGATCTTTTCCTTTACAGCAGGGATCAGCACCATGGTGGTGGTCTCGTCCCTGCCATTGTGGCCCCCGGCCTCAAAGCCTTCCGCCACAACGGCATCCACCCCAGCCTCTTGGGCCTTCATGGCAAATTTTACGCTACTTACCACATGCACGGTAACAATTCCGTGTTCTTTTAAGAAAGGGGTCCAGGTCTTAGGGTTACCGGCAGAGGTGAATACGATAGGCACCCGTTCTTCCCTGATAACGGCCATGTGTTCATCAATATTGGGGTATAATAGGGGTACGTTGACCCCATAAGGCTTCGTGGTGGCCTTTTTACATTTTTGGATATGCTCCCGCAATACCTCTGGGTACATGGAACCCGCCCCAATAAGGCCCAAACCCCCTGCATTGGAGACTGCGGCGGCCAAGCGCCAACCACTGGCCCAGACCATGCCCGCTTGGATAATGGGGTATTGTATGTTAAAGAGCAAGGTTACCCTGTTTTCCATATATTTAGCTGATTACCCCGGATCCAACTAGTTCATCATCTATATACCAGGCCACGAACTGGCCCTCCGTTATGGCGGTCTGTGCATCCTTAAAGTCCACAAAGAGTCCGTCTTGAACTTTAAACAAGGTGGCTTCCTGCAATTCCTGTCGGTACCGGATGCGGGCCCTGACCTTCAGTTGTTCCCCAATGGCTATGGCCAAATCGGACCGTACCCAATGTAGTTCTTCCTCACGGACAAAGAGCGTCCTTCGAAAAAGCCCGGGGTGGTTCTTGCCTTGGCCGGTATAGATAATGTTCTCATCCACATCGGTCTCAATAACAAAGAGGGGTTCTTTGGTGCCACCAACATGGAGGCCCTTGCGCTGTCCTTTGGTAAAATAATGGGCCCCTTGATGCTCTCCCACCACTTTGCCATCCGCTAAGGAATACTTTGGCTTTAAGGAATGGTGGTGCAGTTCTTCCATTTTAGACCCAAAATGGGGTTCTTCGCTCTTATACTGGGGAAGTTCACCCGGTATCTCCACAATCTTGCCCGTTTTGGGCTTCAATTGTTGTTGGAGAAAATCAGGAAGGCGCACCTTGCCTATAAAACAAAGTCCTTGGGAATCCTTCTTATCCGCTGTGACCAAGTTCCTTTTTTTTGCAAGTTCCCTTACCTCGGGTTTCGTAAGACCGCCAATGGGAAACAGGGTCTTGGCCAATTGTTTTTGGGACAGTTGGCACAAGAAATAGGACTGATCCTTATTGAGATCCCTTCCTGCCAACAACCGGTATGTTTCCGACCCATCTTTATTTTTCAGGACTTCCTTTCTGCAATAGTGACCGGTAGCTACAAAATCGGCCCCCAATTGCAGGGCAATCTTCAGGAATACATCAAACTTAATTTCCCTATTGCAAAGAACATCTGGGTTGGGCGTTCGCCCCATTTCATATTCACGGAACATATAATCCACAATGCGTTCTTTATATTCCGTACTCAAATCCACTGTTTGAAAAGGTATGCCCAACTTTTCGGCCACGATCAGGGCGTCATTGCTATCCTCTATCCAAGGGCACTCTTCGGAAATCAAGACCGACTCATCATGCCAATTTTTCATGAACAGGGCAATGACCTCATATCCCTGCTCTTTGAGCAAATGAGCGGCCACACTGGAGTCCACTCCACCAGACAGTCCTATAACTACTTTTTTCATACCTTATTTATAGTACAAAAATACAAAATAACTGATCAGCGTAATCTCACCTCTACATGGGTAAGAAAGAGAATTAAAGCGGCTTTCTTCAAAGTAAAAGTGCCCCCATGTGCCATGTGAGATGCTAAAATTCTCATAAAGTTGGCGGTCTTCTTTGATTATGTCACCAATAATTCAACAACTTTAAAAAAAAATAAAGCGTCATGAACAATTTCAACAAAATCCCAATGTTTCTAGCTGTGTCAATGATCGTCCTATTTCTAGCTTCCTGTGACCTGGATGATGATGAAAACACCGTCCCCATTCCGGACAGCACCATAGTGGACCTGGCCTTGGAGACTGAAGAATTGTCCTCTTTGGTTAGCGCTCTTCAGCGTGCCGATTTGGTAGGTGCCTTGGAAGCGGACGGACCTTTTACCGTACTTGCCCCAAATAATAGCGCATTTAACAACTTTTTGTCACAAAACGGCTTTACCAACTTGGAAGCAGTGCCCGTACCCGTTCTAAGGGAATTATTGCTCAACCATGTAGTGAGCGGGCGGCTTGATGCCGCACCCCTGACGAATTTGGGCAGCAACTATTTGGAAACCTTGGCGGGCGGCCCTACAGAAAATTCCAATTTGGCCCTTTACTTTAATGTGGATAATGCCATAACCTTCAACGGAACATCAACCGTACTGCAACCCGATATCGTTGCGGCAAATGGTATCATCCATATAGTGGATGGGGTCATTGATCTTCCTAGCATAGAAACATTCATCAATACAGATGGTAACTTTGAGGAGCTGGGCATCGCTTTGGATTTAATTGGACCAGTATCCACAATTCCTTCGGCGCTTGAAACTTCAGATGCAGGACCCTTTACCGTTTTTGCTCCATTGAATTCGGCATTTGACGCGCTTTTGGAAACCAACCCGGACTGGAATTTTGTGAGTGATATTGAGGAAGACCTGTTGGCCAATGTAATTGCCCATCATGCATTGAATGGAAACATACGGTCAGAAAACATCAGCAATGACCAAAATGCCCCCACCTTACAAGGGGAGGATATCGTGTTCTCGGTGTCAAATGGTCAAATAACCATTACCGATGGTGCCGGCAACGCAGGCATTAATGTTGACGGATTATTCAACAACATACAAGCCACCAATGGCATTATCCACGTGGTGAACCAAGTACTGCTTCCTGATACGACAAATTGACCCTAAACCCTGTTTCACAACCCCCTTTTTTAACAAGCCGCATCTTGCGGCTTTCCTTTTGCCCAGTTGTGAATCTTCTTTATGTTTTGTTAAAGTTTTAGAAATATCTGTTAAACAAACGCAACGCTCTGCTATTATGTTCATCTTTGAGTATAATAAGTTAAACAATATACTATCATTGCATTTGATGTTTTTATCCTACAAGGAGATATCAAAATGTACTGATTAAACCTTAATCTAAAATCCTTAAACATGAAAAAGTATTTCAAATTAAAATCTTTACTGCTTTTGGCCGGCTTGGCCCTTGTGATAACCTCGTGTAACAATGACGACGACGAGGTCGTAGTACCACCACCGGTGGACGAAAGTAATATTGTGGAGACGGCCCAGGGCGTAACAAACCTCAGCTCATTGGTAGCGGCCCTTGCCAAGGCGGACGAAAGTCCGGCCAACGATTTGATTTCGGCTTTGGGGGATGAAGACGGTACGTTCACCGTACTGGCCCCTAACAATGCGGCTTTTACAAGTTTATTGGAGCGTTTGGATGGTTTTGATTCTTTGGATGACTTCAATACCCAACAACTTCAAGATTTATTGGCAACCATACTGAGCTATCATGTGGTTTCCGGAGCAGCAGTGGCCTCAACTGACCTTTCAGAGGGCCAGACCGTTGCCACTTTGGAAGGTTCCTCACTTACGGTTAGTACCGCTAATGGCGTATCTTTTACAGATGCTGCTGGGGAATCCGCTACGGTCACCCAAGCCGATGTGCAGACCAGCAATGGCATAGTACATATCATAGATAAGGTACTTATACCCCAAGCCGCTTTGGATGCCTTAGAGGATGTATTGCTCGTATCCATAACGGATCTTGCCATTGCAACACCTACTTTGAGCAGTTTGGTAGCAGCCCTGCAAGCGGCGGATGGTGATTTGCCTACGGTGTTGGCAGGAGAGGGTCCTTTTACGGTTTTTGCACCCACGGATGATGCCTTCCAAGCCTTTTTAACTGACAATGGCTTTGCTGACCTAAGTGCTGTTCCTGTAGAGGTGCTCACCCAAGTGCTATTGAACCACGTAGTGGCCGGGAACGTAATGTCCACCGATCTTGCCACGGGTTACATTTCCACCCTTTCCACGGCCGGTGCCTCTGGACGGAATTTGAGTATGTACGTTGACCTTACGGATGGGGTTGCCCTTAATGGCGTCTCCAATGTGAGCCTGGCCGATCAAAAGGCCATTAATGGTGTGGTGCATGTTGTAGATGCCGTAATAGGACTGCCCAACATTGTGGACCATGCCTTGGCAAATGATGGTTTGAGCACTTTAGTGGGGCAATTGACCGCAGGCGGAAATACCACATTCACGGATCTTCTTTCTTCTACGGATACTGACTTCACCGTCTTTGCCCCCGTGAACGCAGCCTTTGATGCCTTCACGAATCCCAACGGAAATGCCATTGAAAACATTTTATCCAACCATGTCATCTCAGGGGCAGCTGCCTTCTCGGACGGACTAGTGAATAGTTATGTAGAGACCTTGGGAGCCAATGCGGATGGTGATCTATTGAACATGTATGTTAATACGGATGACGGCGTAACGCTGAATGGTACCAGTACTGTTGCCGTTGCGGATATTGTGGCCACCAACGGGGTGGTACATGCCGTTACCGAGGTGATTGATATCCCTACTGTAGTGACCTTTGCTGTTGCCGATCCCACTTTTGCACCCTTGGTGGCCTCCTTGACCGAAGCCACACCGGCCACTGATTTTGCAGGAATTCTTTCAGGAGATGGGCCGTTTACTGTATTTGCACCCACTGACACTGCATTCCAAGCCCTATTGGACAGCAATATGGATTGGAACCAGCCCAGTGATATTGATGAGGCTTTGCTAACGGCGGTTTTACAGCACCACGTGGTTAACGGAAATATTCGTTCCGGTGACCTAACGGACGGTATCGCTCCAGAGACTCTAGAAGGCGATGTCATTACCATTGGTCTTCCAGGTACAGGAGACAATATAGCCGACATTACGGATGGTTCCGGCGCCATGGACATTGGTGTCATAGTGGTGGACGTGCAGGCCGGTAATGGGGTCATCCATGTTATCAACAAGGTCATGCTTCCCGATACTACGAATTGATATAATACCCTTCTCAAATACGTTAAAAGCCGCACTTTGCGGCTTTTTTCATACAACAGTGTAAGCGGTTCTTTCTATTTTGTTAAACTTATGTAAAATATAGATGAACAAAAGCAACCTTTACCTTTTTATCCATCTTACAAGAAACATTAAACAACAAGCCTATTTTGTTTTAATTTTTTGGAAATATGCGTTCTTTAAGCTAGAAAATATCAACATTATCATCTTTTTGTAAATCGCATTCAAAAATAGCATAGGCCAATATGTTCAATCTTTAAAACTAATTAATTAAACAGTAACACTAAAAACACGATTATGAAAAAAACAATTCCTTTCAAACAATTATGTCTCTTATTTGCCCTGACCCTAGCAATATGGTCTTGCAATAAGGACGAAGATAACGAAACACAAAGAGCATTGCAGAAGAACATTGTGGAAACTGCAATAGATGAAGAAGCCCTGTCTTCTTTGGTGGCCGCCCTGACCACCGCAGACAACTCCGAAGGAACGGATTTGGTGGGCACCCTTAGTGGCGATGGGCCCTTCACCGTTTTTGCCCCCACCAATGAAGCCTTTACCACACTTTTGGGACAATTGGATGGATTTGATTCTTTAGAAGACTTTGATACCGATGAAGAACGCGCCATTTTGACCACTATTCTTACCTACCATGTTGTGGCAGGGGTAGCGGCAAAGTCCACAGACCTCACCAACGGCCAGAACATAGAAACCTTTCAAGGTGAAAGTGTTGCCGTTAACCTTGAAGGCGGTGTGTTCATAAAGGACGCTACGGAAATGGAGGCAGAGGTGGTCATTGCCGATGTGGAAACCAGTAATGGTATTGTACACGTAATTGATAAAGTATTGTTGCCACAGGCTATTATAGATACACTGAACAGTGGGGATATGGCCAACGACCTCGGCACTTTGGTGGACATTGTTGTGGCCACGGATGCGCTTTCCTCCTTAGAAGCTGCCGTGCTTAAGGCAGAACTAGCAGCCACTTTGAGCAGCGAAGGCCCTTTTACGGTATTTGCACCTACCAATGATGCCT
This sequence comes from uncultured Maribacter sp., assembly GCA_937125035.1. GTDB lineage: Bacteria > Bacteroidota > Bacteroidia > Flavobacteriales > Flavobacteriaceae > Maribacter. The sequence goes on from CAKZLG010000294.1 coordinate 15,153, forward strand.
TTACCGCTCTCCTGGAAGTGTTGGGCGATTCATATGCCAGCCTCGATGATTTTGATACCCCCGAAGAAATAGCCCTTTTAAAGGACATTTTGCTCTACCATGTTATTGCCGGTGCTTCCGTGAAAGAGGCCGATCTTGCCGAGAGTACGGTGGGTACGGCGCTGGAAGGCAGTAGTATTGATATTAAGGCCTCTGCTGGAACGTTTGTACTTGGCGATGCCTCTGACGTGGATGCCAATATTACGGCCACCGACATTATGGCCAGCAATGGGGTGGCACATGTCATTGATAAGGTATTGTTACCACAGTCCGCACTGGATTTCTTGGCCGGTCTTCAATTAAAATCCATAGTGGACACCGCCGTGGCAACAGATGACCTAAGCCTTTTGGTGGACGCTCTTGTACAAGCAGATGCAGGGTTGGTGGAAACCTTGAGCGGGGAAGGTCCGTTCACTGTATTTGCGCCTACAAATGCTGCCTTTATTGCCTTATTGGATATTTTGGGTGACGATTTCAATAGTCTGGCGGATTTTGACACCCCAGAAGAAAAAGCCCTTTTGGTGAAAGTGCTGACCTACCACGTGGTGGCAGGGACGGCTGCTTTCTCCACGGATTTGTCCAGCGGCCAACAGATTGAGAGCTTTCAAGGTGAAAATGTGGGCATCAATATCAAAGATGGTACTGTACATGTAGAGGATGCCACAGACGCTAACGCTGCGGTCATCATCCCAGACGTAGCAGCCACTAATGGGGTGGTGCACGTGATTGACAAAGTATTGTTGCCTCAAGAAGTACTGGATGCATTGGCCGCCATGAGTTTAAAGACCATTGTGGAGATAGCGGTGGAAACAGACGACCTCAGCCTTTTGGTCAGTGCTTTGGGCCAAGCGGATGCCGGCTTGGTGGAAACCTTGAGCGGAGTGGGGCCCTTTACCGTCTTTGCCCCGACCAATGCTGCTTTTGTGGCCCTTTTGGAGACCTTGGGGGATGACTTCAACAGCTTGTCCGATTTTGATACGGACGAAGAGAAAGCACTATTGGTAAAAGTACTCACCTACCACGTTGTGGCCGGTACAGCGGCATTTTCCACAGACCTGATGAACGGACAACATATTGAAACCTTTCAGGGTGAAAATGTGGGCATCAACATCAAAGACGGAACCGTGCATGTGGAAGACGCCACAGATAGCAATGCCACAGTAGTCACACCGGATGTAGAGGCGAGCAATGGTGTAGTGCACGTAATAGACAAGGTCTTATTGCCACAGGAAGTCCTGGATGCCTTGACCCCTCCTGTACCCAACATTGTGGAGACTGCCCAGAATGTTGATGATCTAAGTGCGCTGGTCGCCGCCTTGATACAGGCAGATGCAGGGTTAGTGGAAGTGCTATCCGGTGACGGCCCCTTTACGGTATTCGCCCCTACCAACGAAGCCTTTACGGATCTACTGAACGCCTTGGGCTTTCACGGGCTGGAAGATTTTGATACCGCAGAGGAAAAAGCACTATTATCAAGGGTACTACTGTACCATGTGGTGCCAGGCGCCGCAGTGGCCTCAACAGACCTCCAAGACCATCAAAGGTTGGAAACGGCCAACCACAATGAGGAACTTTTTGCCATCTTGAACCATGGGGTGCAGATAAGAGACAAGTCTGGAACAGACGCCAATGTGACCCTACCCGATGTAGTGGCCAGCAATGGTATAGTACACGTTATAGACAAAGTGCTTTTACCACAAGAATTGGTCGATTTGCTCCATTAAAATATTTTAGTTGGTTGGTTGTTGAAAACCCTTGCCATAGGTTTCCCTTGGCAGGGGTTTTTACCTAAAAACAGACATCAATTTTTACGTATTTAGCATACAAAAGCCACAAGTTGACAACTAAGTTTTTCTCAACAGGGGATTAAGGCCCATCTTTACTTCCCCAAATCTTATCAAACCAAACCTCAATCAATGGTAAAGCCCCTGAAATTTCAGGGGCTTTTTTATACGTTTCGCAGAAAATGACCTTCCTCTTATTTACGTTTCCCCACTTTTTTCTGCTCTTCTGCCTGCTCCATCATTTCGCGCATTTTACGCTGAAACTTGTTTTCCTTCTTAGGCTTTAATTTATTCTCCTGTATTTGGGCATGTATCTTATCATTGTCCAAAATCACGTTTTTGATGACCAACATGATACCTATGGTAATCAAATTGCTCACAAAATAATAGAGACTTAGACCACTGGCGTAATTATTAAAGAAAAACAACATCATAAAGGGCATGAGGTACATGATGAACTTCATGTTGGGCATGCCCGGTTGCTGGGGCATATTCTGGCCCGTGGTCATCATCATGTAAAAGAAGATGGCAATGGAGGCCAATATAGGGAAAAGGCTTACGTGATCTCCATAAAAAGGAATGGAAAACCCTTCAGGAAATTGATAAATGGTATCAAAGGAAGAAAGGTCATCTGCCCATAAAAATGATTTTTGCCGCAGGGCAAAGGAAGTGGGAAAGAACATGAACAACGCATAAAAAATAGGCATCTGCAGCAAAGCCGGCACACAGCCACTCATGGGGCTCACGCCTGCTTTTCCATACAACTTCATGGTTTCCTGTTGCTTTTTCATGGCATTGTCCTTGTACTTTTCACCAAGCTCCGAGATTTCCGGTTTCAAAACCTTCATCTTGGCCTGTGATAGGTATGACTTGTAGGTTACCGGAGACATGGCCAAACGTACCAGGATGGTCATGATGACGATGGCAATACCGTAGGGGAAGAATCCACTTAAGAAGGAATAAAACGGGGTAAAAATATATCTGTTGATCCACCCAAATATGCCCCAACCAAACGGAATGGAATCGGCTAGGCCCAAATCCTCATACTTAGAGAGAACATCCACATCCGTAGGGCCAAAATACCATTGCATGTCCTTATTGAGCACACCACCGGTTATCTCCAATGGCAGTTCTGAGAGGTATTCCTTGGTAAAACCAAAAGTGCGACTTTCCTCCTCCACTAAATTCCTAGAGGCCAACTGGCCCGTTTCAAAAGGCTCATTGGCCGCTAAAATGGAACTGAAAAAGTGCTGCCTGTAGGATATCCAGTTAATATCACTTTCCGTTTCCTCATCATCACTCCCTTCAGAGAGTTTGCTGATCTTATCGTCTTCATGGTTGTAGGTGAGCCGTGTATACCTGTTCTCATACTCTATACTCTTGGAATGGCGAATGCCCTTCAACCTCCAGTTCAATACTATGGGCTTTTGGTCGTTGATGACCTGCTCCAAACCTTGGGAACGTATGGAAAAGTCCACCAAATATTCATTGGGCTTCATTTCATACCGGTATTCCAAAAACTGGTTATTGGCCGTTTTGGCCTTGAGGGAAAGTACTTGATTGCCGTTGGAAGAGGATAGTGAAGGTTCAAAAAAGAGGTCTTGTGTATTCAAGACCCTATTGTCAGTGGTACTGAAATCAAGACCAAAATCCTGGTTACCCTCCTTGATCAAATAGACGGGTACGGAATCATAGGTCACGAAGTTCTTCATTCTTGCCTCTATGATCTCACCCCCTTGGTGGCTTATTCTTAGGTAAAGCACCTCGTTTTCCAAAATGGTCTCACCCGTATTGGGGGCCGTAAAGCCAAAAGCACCTATTTGCCCTTTGTACTGGGCCACCGCCAAGGAATCCGTAGTGTCCAAACTGGGCTGTTGCGCCACGGTCTCCACCTTGGCCGCTGCTTCTTGGGCCTCTTCGGCCCGCACTTGCTCCTGTTTGGCCTTTTCGGCTTCCAACTCCTCTGGGGTGGGCCTATTTTGATAAAACATGAAGATGAGAATTCCAAATATGAGCACAAAGCCTATAATGGAATTCACATCCAATTTCTTTTCTTCCATCTACCTGTTCTTAATATTACCTTATGTATTTGGTTAAGCGTTCGCAAATATATGCCCAAATAAGGAGTTTATGCCATAGTGGCATTAGTTTGTTCCAACTTATGGGCCAAAGCCGCTTTGACAAAATCCACGAACAACGGATGGGGATTGGCTACTGTGCTCTTGTACTCCGGATGGTATTGCACCCCAAGAAACCATGGGTGCGAAGGTAGTTCCACTATTTCCACAAGCCCTGTGGCGGAATTGATGCCTGAGGGCAACAGGCCGGCGTTTTCCATTTGGTCTTTATAGGCATTGTTGAATTCATACCTATGGCGGTGCCTTTCAGATATCTCCGCCTTATTGTCATACACCTTGGCCACCAAGCTACCTTTGAGCAACGTACACTCCCAAGCGCCCAGCCGCATTGTGCCCCCTTTATTGGTAATGTTCTTCTGTTCCTCCATTAGGCTGATGACCGGGTGGGGCGTACCCTCGTCCATTTCCGTTGAATTAGCACCCTGCAATTGCAGTACGTTTCTTGCAAATTCTATGACCGCCATTTGCATTCCCAAACATATGCCCAAATAGGGTATCTTATTTTCGCGTGCGTGCTGTACCGCTTTTATTTTCCCCTCAATACCTCTTTCGCCAAACCCCGGGGCCACCAAAATACCATCCAGGCCCTTTAATTTGGACTCAAAATTGTTCACATTAATGAACTCTGAGTGTATAGACCGTACTTTAACGCGTACCTCATTGGCCGCACCCGCGTGGATAAAGGCCTCCAATATGGATTTATAGGAATCCTGAAGTTCCACATATTTTCCTATAAGGCCTATAGTGACCTCGTTTTTAGGGTTTTTATGCCGCTGGAGGAATTCCTTCCATTGGTTAAGATTGGGTTCACTTTTATTGGGCAAGGCCAATTTTTGCAATGCCACCATATCCAACCCCTCTTCCTGCATTAAAATGGGGACATCATAGATGGTGGAGGCGTCTATGCTCTGAATAACGGCTTCTCTCCTCACATTGCAGAACAGGGCCAGCTTGTCCTTGATCTCATCGGATAACTCGTGCTCTGTACGGCAGACCAAGATATCTGCCTTTATGCCACTTTCCATTAAGGTCTTTACCGAGTGCTGTGTGGGCTTGGTCTTGAGCTCTCCCGCGGCCGAAAGAAAAGGCACCAGGGTAAGGTGAATGACGATGGCGTTGTTATCCCCTAGTTCCCACAACAACTGCCTCACGGCCTCAATATAGGGAAGGGACTCAATATCACCCACCGTGCCACCGATTTCTGTGATGACAATGTCGTAATCACCACTCTTTCCCAAAACCTGTACGCGTTCCTTGATCTCATTGGTTATATGCGGCACTACCTGTACGGTCTTTCCCAGAAATTCTCCCCGGCGCTCCTTTTCAATGACGCTCTGGTAGATTCTCCCGGTGGTAACATTGTTGGCCTGGGAAGTGTTCGCGTTCAAAAAGCGCTCATAATGGCCCAGATCAAGGTCTGTTTCAGCACCATCATCCGTAACATAACATTCGCCATGCTCGTACGGGTTCAAGGTTCCTGGATCCACATTGATGTAGGGGTCTAGTTTTTGAATAGTGGTCCGGTACCCCCTTGCTTGGAGCAATTTGGCCAGGGAAGCTGCAATTATACCTTTTCCGAGAGAAGAAGTTACACCGCCCGTAACGAAGATGTATTTGGTTTGTGCCATTTGTGGGATTCTATGTTACGGGAGTCAAAGGTACAAATTGCCCAAGGAAATCACAGGGATTGTTTGGGAAAATCTTTTTGTATTTTCCTGATCAAAGGCTCCAACTCATTGATTTTTATTTCCAACATGGATTTTAAAAGGAGCCCTAGTTTACCATCAGGAAATCCTTTCTGTTGAAACCAGATCAGATACCCTTCGGGCAAATCTACCAGATAGCGATCTTTATACTTTCCAAAGGGCATTTTATAGTGTGCCAACTCAATTAATTTGTATTTATCGGGCCTTATTTCCATCGCATAAATCTAAAAAATATATCTTTAGGGAGGACTTAGGTCTTAAAATACACAAAATGAGACTTTAAAGATTCCATGACAAACCAGTTGTTCATACATAAATAAATTGCCTGCACAAGCCCAACATTTTATTGTACGGGCCAACCAAAATAGGACCTATTCAAACAAATACATATAAGAAAATGAAAAGACGCGACTTTATAGGCACTTCAGCCGCTGCCTCAATGGGGCTTATGACCGCTACCGCCGCACAGGCCAATGGAACTTCGCCTAAGAATGAAGTGAAACTAAAGCACAACATCAACCATAGCGCCTGTTATTGGTGCTACAACTCCATTCCGTTTGAGCAATTTTTGCAGGATTTGAACAGTTTGGACATCAGAGCTATTGACTTGGTGGATCCAGAGCAGTTTCCCCTACTTAAAAAATACAACATCCATGCCTCTATGTGCTGGGGTGCCGGCAAGGGCATTGTGGAAGGATGGAACAATCCCGATTTTCATGAGGAACTCATTGCGGACTACAAGAGGGTAATCCCTTTGGTGGCCGAAGGAGGCTACACGAACCTCATTTGTTTCAGCGGCAATAGGAACGGTATGGACGACCTTGTTGGCCTGCGTAATTGTGCCAAAGGGTTGAAGGAGATCATGCCCATGGCCGAGGAGTATGGCGTGGTCATTCAAATGGAACTCTTGAACAGTAAGGTGAACCATAAGGACTATATGTGCGATACCACCCAATGGGGCGTATCACTCTGCGAAACCATTGGCTCTGATAATTTTAAGCTCCTCTATGACATTTACCATATGCAGATCATGGAGGGCGACATCATAAGGAACATTCAAGACTACCACACTTATTTTGGCCACTACCATACCGGCGGCAATCCCGGTAGGAATGAAATCAATGATTCCCAAGAACTGAACTACCCGGCCATTATGAAGGCCATTTTGGATACCGGCTATACGGGCCATGTGGCCCAAGAGTTCATCCCCACCTATGAGGATAAACTGGCGGCATTGAAAGAAGGGGTGACCATTTGCGATGTGTAAATAGCATTGAACGGAACCTGTTCCAAAAATCAAAACCCCCCTTGGATTTTTTCCTGAAAGCCATGGGGGTTTTTAATATGTACCGTTTTTACCGGCAAGGGAACCGTAATAGATCCCCATTCATTCCAATTGCTTGATGTACATATTTTCATAGGCCATGATATAGGAGGCCTTATTGAAATACCCAGAACTGGCATCCTTTTCATAATTGAACCGCGATCCATTGTATTCCGTGCTTCCTATGAATTTTGAAATATCAATAAGGTCGTTTTTATAGGCCAGTTTCAATAAGAGGTCCATGGTCAGGTCAAAGCCCCGCACCGCATAGCGATCAGGGTTTTCCCCAAATTTCGCCCTATACCTTTTCACAAAGGCATTATTGGGCACCTCCCTGAACACTGAGGGGTAGGTGAAATTTAGGTTGGACAGGTGGGTGCTAGAGAGGGCATCGTTTTCAAATCCGTTGTTCCGATCGGTGGTGAACAAACGCATTTGAACGACCTCTTCATCCTCTTCTGGGTTCAAAGCGGTATTATTGAAAGCATTGAGGATGGAGACCACACTGGAGATCAATTGAAAGTTGTCCGTTTCCAGGAACACCCAATTCTCCACATCCTTGGCCAATAGACTCGCCAATTTTTCCCTATTGACGCCAATGTTTTTTTCTTCTTGCTTAACGGCAACCCATTTGGCACTGGGAAATTTCGCCAAGATACTATCTGCCACAACCTTGTGGCCACTATCCGCAATGACCAAAATATTCTCATTGGTCCTTTGGGCGGCCACATAATTCAGCATGTGGCCACGGAGGTCAGCATCCCCTGTGTAGCTAAAGAACACATTGTTCAAGCTTAATTCGCTCTTGGCAGGCACCGGAGCAATAACGGGCACATTATATTGAGCTGCCCGAACGGAAACCTCCTTGAGGGAGGGAACGTCCAAAGGACCAAAAATGGCATTGTACTTGGAGAGGTCCTCTGCCTGTAATATTTGTTTGGTACGCTCCAGTTCCAATTGGTTGTCAACGGTCTTCACAGACACGGAAACCCCCAGTTCCTTGATGGAATCCAGGGCCACCATGGCCCCAGAATACAGCCCAAGACTGTATTTTAAGCTATTTCTTCTCAAAATCAAGTCTGCCGTTTGCTCCCTATCGGACAAATTCAATTTATCCAACCGAAAGGGCAAGAGATAGAGCAATCTGGGCTTATTGGCCACATCAATACTATCCAAAAGATTGATCTTGTCCAAAATAAGCGCATTCTTCACTTCAAAATCGCCCACTTGGTCCTTGGGCAACTTTAAAATCATTCCCGCTTTTAGGCCTTCCTTGAGTTCTGGGTTCAGTGCCACCAATTCTTGCCAGGGCAACCCAAATTTTCGGGTAAGCCTAAACTCATTCTGCTTGGGCTTTACTTCGTAAAAAATATAGTTGTCCGTATTGATCTCACCGGTCTCCTTTTTTTTCTCGGGAATGCGAATTACCGTCCCTTCCTTTAGCCCACCACGTTCGGCAATTTCCGGATTTAATCGTATGACCTCATCAGAGTTTACACCAAATTCCTTTTCCAATCTATAAAAATTCATTTTTGGGGGAATGGTATACGAGGTATATAGCTGCGTCTGTTGGTTTTCCACACTGCTTCCCGGTTGTTTTGGCAGCAATAGCTCGTAGCCCTCCGCCAAATAATTGTTGGTTTTGGAAAGACCGGGATTGAGGGTGAGCATACTGTCTATGGTAATCCCATATTTGTGCGCTATGCTCCAACGGGTTTCCTTGGGAGACACCACATATTTTTCATAATCCGAGGGATCTATGGTTTGCGAAGCCTTTTCTTCAGGGCTGTATTGAGGAATACGCAGTTCCATTCTTTTGCGCAACTGTGTTGCATATAGTTCCTTATTGTACCGTTTTAGCTCTTCTTCAGAAATATCATAGCGTTTAGTGATGCTGTAGATGGTTTCCTTTCTACCTACCTCATGCGTTACAAAACCCTTAGGTTTCCGTTCGGGCACGGAATCGGTCATGATGTTGTTGATGAGTTGGGCCACCTCTGCCTGTACCCCGGTATCATCTAGGGGAGCGTTGCCTTTTTTTGCACCTGGAATCACCAAAATAGTATTGGCCGGCAAGGCGCCACCCGTCTTTATCTCCTTGTTGTATTGAAGGATGCTCTCTTGGCTCACCCCATACGTCTTAGAAATGCCAAGCAGGGTCTCACCTTCCTTTACGGCATGGGTGGTAAAGGTCTGTGCCATGGCCACGGTTCCCAGGCACAGCCCCGCGAGGATCGATAAACAACGTTTGAATGTTTGTTTCATTTTTATTCCCATTCTATGGTTGCCGGTGGTTTTGAGCTGATGTCGTACACCACACGGTTAACGCCCGGCACTTTATTTATGATTTCATTGGAGGTCTTCTGCAAAAACGCATAGGGCAGGTTTACCCAATCTGCGGTCATGCCATCCGTACTCTCCACGGCACGTAAAGCTACACATTTTTCATAGGTACGTTCATCACCCATGACCCCTACACTATTTACGGGCAAAAGCATGGCCCCGGCCTGCCAGACTTGGTCATAAAGGCCCCAATCTCGCAATCCTTGTATGAAAATATGGTCCACTTCTTGTAAAATGGCCACTTTCTCGGGGGTAATGTCCCCCAGGATCCTTATGGCCAACCCTGGGCCCGGGAAAGGATGCCTTCCCAAACGTTCTTCTCCTACGTCCATACTTTTGCCCACACGCCTAACCTCATCCTTGAACAACATCTTTAGGGGCTCCACCACCTTCAACTTCATAAAATCTGGTAAACCACCTACATTATGGTGGCTTTTTATGGTGGCCGAGGGGCCGCCCGTACCCGAAACGGATTCAATGACATCTGGGTAAATGGTACCTTGGGCCAACCATTTTGCATCCTCTACCTTGTGGGCCTCATCATCAAAGACCTCAATAAATACCCTTCCTATGATCTTGCGTTTGGTCTCAGGATCGCTCTCTCCGGCCAATGCGTTCAAAAAACGTGCCGAAGCATCAACCCCCTTAACGTTAAGTCCCATGCCCTCGTACTGTTGCAGCACGTCTTCAAACTCATTTTTACGCAGTAGGCCATTGTTCACGAAGATACAGTGCAGGTGCTTGCCAATGGCCTTGTGCAACAACACGGCCGCCACTGTGGAGTCCACACCCCCTGAAAGGCCCAAGATGACTTTATCGTTTCCTATTTTTTGCTGGAGGTCTGCCACGGTAGATTCCACAAAGGCATCTGGGGTCCATGTCTGGGCCACCCCGGCTATGTGCACCAAAAAGTTCTCCAAGAGTTGTTTGCCATCTGTGGAATGATATACTTCTGGATGAAACTGAATGCCGTAAGTGTCCTCATCCTTGAACTTAAAGGCCGCATTGGCCACATCATGCGTACTGGCCAAGAGTTCCGATTGGGTGGGAAGCGTCTTTATCGTGTCCGCATGGCTCATCCAAACTTGACTGCCCGGGGTTATCTTATCAAAAAATGGGGAATTGGCCTCCACAAAGGATAGATTGGCCCTACCATATTCACGGGTATTGGATTTCTCCACACTGCCACCGTGAAAGTGTGCTAAATATTGGGCACCATAACAAACCCCCAAAAGGGGCTTCTTTCCCTTGATGCCAGATAGGTCTGGGTGGGGTGCATCCTCTGCCCGCACTGAAAAAGGAGAACCAGACAGGATGACCGCCTTATAGGCAGTTAGATCCTGGGGCACTTTATTGTAAGGTTTGATTTCGCAGAAAATATTCAGTTCGCGGACCCGTCTGGCAATGAGTTGTGTGTACTGCGAACCGAAATCTAGGATAAGTACGTTATTTTGCATGGGCAAAAATAGGAATTTGAAGGTTTTGGAAAAGTATCTTTTAGCTATATTTATCCAATGTTATTAAATAGCGCGCCATGAAACATATTTCTGCCATAATATTCGCCATTGCCATTGTGCTGGCCGCCTATTTTTTGGGCAATGCCTACGTACAAAGGGCCACACCCCCGCAAATCATTGAAGTAACGGGTTTGGGCAATGAAAATTTCACATCAGACCTTATTGTTTGGGAAGGTCAGTTCAGCACCAACAGCACCGATCTGAAAAGCGCCTTTGAGCAATTGAACAATGACAAGGAGATTGTTAGGACCTACCTTACCTCCAAGGGCATTGATGAGGACCACATTATTTTCAACAGTGTGCAGACCAATGAGCTCAGGGACAATAAATATGAAAGTGGCAACTATGTGGGCAGTATATTCCGCGGCTATCAGCTCATGCAGACGGTAAAAATAGAATCGCAAAACGTGGCAGAGGTAGAAGGGGTCTCCCGGGAAATCACGGAGCTCTTGAACAAGGGCGTACAGTTCAACTCTTTTCCACCTAGGTATTACTATACAAAATTGGCCGACCTTAAGATCGAGATGATTTCTAAAGCCACGGAAGATGCCCGGATGCGGGCGGAGAAAATAGCGGTAAATTCAGGTAGTGCTTTAGGGGAATTAATTTCAGCCAAGATGGGGGTATTTCAAATTACCGGACAAAATTCCGGGGAGGATTTCTCTTGGGGAGGAGCCTACAATACTACCTCAAAAAACAAAACAGCTTCCATTACCATGAGGTTGGACTATAAAGTGAAGTAGCTCTAATTTTACTTGACTTAAGCATACTCAATTATCTGGTATTCTGAATTTTAAATTCATTCCTACAAATTTCAAATAAGGACCAATTCCGTTAAAAACCATTTTATCTTAAAAACGCTAGTTTACCCTGCTTAGGCAACATAAAAAAGCCCAGCTAATGCCGGGCTTTTCAACCAACCAAACAACCAGATGCAATTCTAAAATTGAATCCTTTTTTATAAGATTCTTTTTCATAGCAATTTACATCCTTCTACATAGTCGTAGGTCTTGGACCTTCCTTACAAATAAAAAAGCTCGGGAACCACCCCGAGCTTTTAATCAAAATCAAAAACCAACCTAATTCAAAAATGAAAATTATTTTTTCTTTTTCACAGCAATTTATAGTATAACAATCCATTCTTTAAATACCCTACCCCATCCCTGATATTTTTTTGATAATTTTATAAAAACCAAAAAATATGACACAGGTTTTCTGGCAAGAACTACAGCAGGAATTAAAAAAAAGCCTTACGGCGAAAGGCCACCCGTTCCGGTATGCCACATTGGGTACGGTGGGTCTTGACCAAATGGCCAGGCTGCGCACCATTGTGCTCAGGGATGTGGGCACGCCCCCAGATTTCACATTCACTATCTACACGGACCAGCGCTCAAAAAAAGTAACCCATATTAAGGAAAACCCCAAAGTGAGTCTCCTCTTTTATCATCCAGGCAAGTTGTTGCAGCTAAAGATAGAGGGTAGGGCGCACCTAGTGAAGGATGAAGAGAAACTGAATACGCAATGGCAACAGATAAACCCCAATAGCCGCAAGGATTACCTTACCAGCATTGCCCCGGGCAGTAGTTTACAAAATCCAGATCAAGTGGCGTATTTGGATAACGGCCACCACTTTTGCATGATTGAAATTACCCCCTTTAAAATTGAATACCTTAAATTGAAACGTCCACACCATTTGCGCGTGCGCTTTTCCAAAGAGGAAAAAGATTGGTATGGGGAATTCTTGGTTCCGTAGGAACGTTCTCCTATTCCATACTCTTTAAAATATCCGTGATATCCTTATGGGTCGTATCCGGATTGATAAAACAAAACCGCGCCACGGTCTCATACCCTTCTGAGGTTTTCCATTTTGTAGGGGTCACCAGGGCAAAACCGGCATTGTGGTTGTCATAGGTCCAGTTTCTATAGGCATCGGCAGACCACCCCACCCTCCTAAAGAGCACACAGGACAAGCTTGGCGGCCTAACCAATTCCAGTAAGGGATGTTCTGAAATGAACCTTCCGGCGGCATTGGCCAAGGAAATGCCCTGTTCCACGGCCCATGCATACTTCTCCGTACCATGGGTGGCCAACGAAAACCAAAGGGGCAGGCCACGCAAACGCCTTGTAAGCTGTATCTGATAGTCTGAAGGGTTGAACCCATGTGCCCCCTCATCCTTGAATATTTCCAGATACGAGCCCTCTTGGGCATGCGCCTCTTTGGCCTCTTCCGGATTTTTGTAGATGACCGCGCCGCAGTCATAGGGTGAGAACAACCATTTATGGGGATCTATGGTTACACTGTCCGCCCTTTCAATACCTTTAAATAGCGACCGTACGGAAGGGGCTGCCAAGGCCCCACCACCGTAGGCTGCATCTACATGAAACCATAATTGTTCCTTTTCACAGACCGTGGCAATACCATCTAGATCATCAATAATTCCTGCGTTTGTGGTGCCCCCAGTGGCCACTACGGCAAAGACACGGGCCCTTTCCTGAGCGCTCAGACCACTGATTTTTTGGCTTAGGGAGTCACCGGAGATGGCGTCTTCGGTCTCGATCAGAAGCACATCCACATCAATGACCTTTGCCATGGCCTTTATGGAGGAATGTGCGCCAATAGAAGTGACCATCAATCCTTTTTTATTTTGGTTTTGTGGATGTCTGCGCCACTTTTCCCTCGCGGCCACCATGGCCGATAAATTGGCCGCCGTGCCCCCGCTGGTAAAGACCCCAAAGGCAGGCGCTGGCATTCCGGTAAGGGAGACCAGCCATTTCATGGCTTCGTTTTCGCAGAAAATACCTCCCGCACCCTCCATCCAGTAGGCGCCGTGTATGCTCGAGGCCGAGGTGACCAAATCAAACATAATGGCGGCCCGGGTGGGTGCCGCCGGTACAAAGGCCAAATGCCTGGGGTGGTCAATGGGCACCGTGGCCTTTACGAACACCTCTTTGAACATGGCAAAGGCTTTCTCCCCACCTATTCCGGTGCCGGTAATGGTCTCCCCCACCAGTTCACGTAACTCTTCCTCCTTTTTGGGCTTTCCCAGCTCCGGGTTGGTATTGGTTATACGGTTGATGGCATATTTGACCACATCCAAGGTCATTTCCACCATTTCTATATCAATTTCATGCATGTCTTTCGCTTTGTCCATGCGAAAGTACGGCTTCTACCAAAAGAGGTCAAAAAAACGGGCCGTCTGGATGCGGTATGGGGGAATGAATACATCATTTGAAACCGGTACCATTACGTATGAAGAAAATGCTTTTATTCCGTAGTGACCACAACGAATTCCAACCTCAAGGGGTCCAAAACCTGAAATAGCATGGGAACGAGGTCCTCCCCGTAGGTGAGGTACAATTCTGAAAAATTGAGGTAGCGCTCTTGCAGCGATCGCTGTGGAAACAGTTCATTTTGCAGTTGCGCCAGCCTGTTCACCTGATCGCTCAATTTTCTTTTTTGGGCCTTCAACAATCGCTTTTCCAAATGGTCCAACCCCTTTTTTTGTTTCACCTCCTGTGCCTTTACGGCTCCCAAGAAGGATTTGTCCGTTTTTTCCGCCAACTGGTAAAGGGCATTGAATTGTGTTTCCAAATGTTCTTTTTGAGGCGAAAAATCAATATCAATATTGGAGATCTGCCTGATTTTTTTGTTGATGAGATGGTTTTGTTCCAGAAAAACATCGGTCAGGGAGACCTGCAAATTATGGAGTTTGTCCTTTTGCTTTTTGGTGACCACCAAGGCCGAGTTGCGCAACAAGAGGATGGGAAAGGGCACCTGCATGGCCTCAAACATACTTTTTAGCTCCAACCAATAGGCAATTTCGCCCCCGCCACCAATGTAACATAGATTGGGCAAGATCACTTCTTGGTACAAGGGCCTGGCCACTACATTGGGCGAAAAGCGTTCGGGATGTGTTTCCAATTCCTTCTCCAGTTCTGCCTTTGTAAATTGTATCTGGGTATCATTCACAAAAAAATCGCCATTTCTGGAAACAATCCGCTCGCGAACCCCGTTCACCAAGTAGAAATAGTTGATTTCCCTGGGATTAACTTGTACGGTATAGTTCGGGGCCAATGCCTGGAATTCTCCAATGGTCTTTGAAATCTCCTGATGGGACACCCTTTTAAAAATATCCTTTTTTACGTAGGGCACCAACAACCGCTTTAATTGGACATCATCTCCATCAACAATGACAAGACCTTCGTTCCCGAACAGATGATTGGCCAGATACCGAGTGGCCTGGGCCAGGTTACGGTGCTGCAAATACGCTTTTTCAAAAAGTGCCTTAAGGGTAAGGGCATGTTTACTATCTCCCAAAGCTTTAGAAAAAATATCAAAAACAGGGTCCAGACCATCTAGGTCCAACCGCCCTACCGCTCCAGATGCCTTTTTGTTCCATTGTATTTTCTTGCCGTTGAAGTTAAAGTAATTGATTTCCTCAAAATCATGATCTTCCGTTGCCATCCAATAGACTGGCACAAAATGGGCCTTGGGATGCTCCTCCTTCAACCTCTTGGTAAGGTTGATCGTTGATATGATCTTGTACAAGAAATAAAGGGGGCCGGTAAAAAGGTTCAACTGGTGCCCAGTTACAATGGTAAAGGTTTCTTTTTTACGGAGCGATGTTATATTATCCTGAAGTATTTCACTCGTATCAAAACCTTGGTATTGGGCTTCCAGGGCAGTGGCCAAAATGGCCCTGTGGGCCTCCGGGAAATTGGCCGACTTCTCTTCCATTTGTGCCAAAAAGGATTCTGAATTTGGAAAACGCCCATAGAACGGCTTCAGTTTTTCATCCTGTGCTATATAATCACAAATGAGTTCAGAGAAATAGCCCGTGTCTTTAAAGGGCAGACAATCAATATCCATAGTTGGCTTTAATGGGGTAAAGATAAAACACTAAGCAGTTACAGTTCCAAAAAAAACGTTAATTACCCCACGGCATGGAAGATGGGACCTCCTTAAAAAGCATTGGGCTTCGCTTTTAAATACGTTTTTATTTGCTAGATTTGGGTTTGCATTTTTTTAAAGGAACCCTATGAAAAGAATTTTACTTCTACCAATATTTATTTTTCCCTTTGTACTGCTTTCCCAATTGAAGTCGCCCTCGGAATTCTTGGGCTATGATTTGGGAAGTCAATTTACCAGACATCACCAAGTCGTTGATTATTATGAATATCTGGCAGAGGCCGTACCGGACCAAATGAAATTACTACAATACGGCACAACCAATGAGCGCAGGCCACTGCTACTTGCCCAAATCTCCACTAAGGAGAACATGCGCAACCTAGAGAAGATCAGGGAGGAACATCTCAAGAACAGAACGGGAGAAGGCCAACCGGACAAGGCCATAGTTTGGTTGAGCTACAATGTACATGGCAATGAAAGCGTAAGTACAGAGGCCTCCATGCAGACCATTTACGACCTTCTGACCTCAAAAAGTTCTTATTTAGAGAACACCGTGGTCATCATGGACCCCTGCATCAACCCAGATGGGAGGGACAGGTATGTAAACTGGTACAACCAATACAAGAACACGCCCTATAACGTAGATCCGTATTCCAAAGAGCACCATGAAGGTTGGTGGAGCGGCAGGAGCAACCATTATATGTTCGACCTGAATCGGGACTGGGCCTGGCTCACTCAAAAGGAAAGTAAACAACGCCTGAAGCAATTCAACCAATGGCTGCCCCATGTGCACGTGGATTTCCATGAGCAAGGGGTCAACAATCCGTATTACTTTGCCCCGGCCGCAGAACCTTTTCATGAGGTGGTGACCAATTTCCAAAGGGAATTCCAAAAAACCATTGGCAAGAACCACGCCTCGTATTTTGATGCCAACGGATGGTTCTACTTTACCAAAGAACGGTTTGATCTCCTCTACCCCAGTTATGGGGACACCTACCCCACCTACAATGGGGGCATTGGAATGACCTATGAACAAGGGGGTAGCGGCCGTGCCGGATTGGGCATTATCACTGAAATTGGCGATACACTGACCCTTAAGGACAGAATTGCCCACCACTATACCACTGGAATGTCTACCGTGGAAGTGGCCAGTAAACATGTGGACCGTTTGAATACGGAATTCCGGAAGTTTCATCAGAACAAAAATTTCAAATACAAGACCTATGTGCTCAATGGCAATACGGACAAGCTATTGGCCTTGGGTTCATTGTTAGAACAACATGGTATTGAATTTGGCCATGGTACGGCAGGCTCCATAAAAGGATTTGACTACATGACCGGTAAAGCCGGCAGTATGAGGGTTTCCCCGCAGAGCATGGTCATCTCAACAGACCAGACCAAAGGTACCTTGGTGAAGGTACTCTTTGAGCCCAAAGCAAAATTGAGCGATTCCCTTACCTATGACATCACGGCCTGGTCCTTGCCCTATGCGTATGGTTTGGACGCCATTGCCTCTGAAAACCAGTGGACATCACCTTGGGCCCCTTGGGAACTTCAGACACCTAAAGACCCGGAAATCAACAGCACCCAGTATGCCTACATTACCGATTGGAACAGCCTTTCGGATGCCCGGTTTTTGGCCGAGCTCATGAAGGAGGGCGTTAGGGTGCGCACGGCACACAAACCCTTTGCATTGGAGGGAAATACCTATCAGCGGGGCAGTCTCATCATCACCCTATCCGACAACAAGCATCACAATGATTTTGCGGGGACCCTTAAAAAAGTGTTACGGAACCACCCATACACCCAATTGAATAAAGTATCTACCGGTTTTGTGGACAGCGGAAAGGATTTTGGCTCTAGCGATGTGGTCATGATACCGAAAACAAAAATCGCCGTATTGGCGGGCGAACCTACAACTACCCTACGCTTCGGCGAAATATGGCACTTTTTTGAACAGCAACTGAACTACCCTGTCTCCGTCTTGGATGAAAGTTATTTCAACAGGGTGGATCTTGCTGAGTACGACGTGCTCATCCTACCAGATGGTAGGGGCTATAGAGGATTTCTCAAAGATCCCGTGGTCAAAAAAATAAGGGATTGGGTGGTCCGTGGCGGAAAGCTCATTGCCATGGGGGGCGCCATGGACGTTTTGGCCAACGAAGATGGGTTCGACATTGAGGAAAAAGAACAGCCCAAAGACACTACCCCAAGTCTAGATGCCTATGAGCTTACTGAACGGGAACGTATTACAAGCGCTATTACAGGGGCCATTTTCAAGACTACGGTAGACGTTACGCACCCCTTGGCCTATGGTTATGACGATACCTATTTTACCCTCAAATTGGGTGATAGGGCGTATAATTACCTGGACGGCGGAAGTGCGGTCTACCTTGCTCAAGGACAAAATAGGCCTGTTTCCGGTTTTGCGGGTAAAGAAGCGGTAAAGACCATAGACCAGACCTTGGTCTTCGGTACGCAGTCCATGGGGCGAGGCCACGTAATCTACATGGTAGACAATCCTCTTTTTAGAGGGTTTTGGGAAAACGGGAAGCTCTTTTTTGCAAATGCCATTTTCATGGTCAACTAATTAAGGCGAAAATATGAAATCATACAAAGTGGAAACCTTGGTCTATTACAGTAAGATCACCTTAGACACCAAACACATAGCAAAATCCTCCAAAGCCGAAATCCAAGAGCAATTGAATACCCATGCCCAAGAAGGATGGCGCTTGGTCTCTACAGATGCCACCAGTTTTGGTGCCGCTGTCTACATATATCTTTATTTTGAAAAGTAACTAGAGTACGGGAACCCATTTGAAATAAACAGGTGTTTTCGTTGACGTACCTGCTGTCTCAACAGAGCATCAAGAAAGTGTCCCCATGAATTCGGTTGTGCGTTGGGACAACTGCGCCATTTTCTTTTCCGAATAGGGTGCAGCACCAATGAGACTTCCTCCCAGGCCCACCCCTACGGCACCGGCCTGAAACCAATCTGTAATATTATTCAGATCCACACCCCCTACCGCATAGAACGGACATCCTCCAAAAGGCCCTTTGAGGGCCTTGAAATAGGGAATGCCCAACGGTACTGCGGGAAATAGTTTAATGATATCCGCTCCAAAAAGAAGTGCATCATTGACTTCGGTAGGTGTCATGGCCCCCATGAGCAACGGAACATTCTTTGACAACGCATATTCTCCCAATGCCCGGTTTACGTTGGGCGACACCAAAAACTGGGCCCCTGCCCCAATGCTTTTTTCCGCTAGGGCAACATTTGTCACCGTGCCAGCCCCAATGACCACAGCATTATGCTTGGTCCTTGCTTTTTCAATTTCAGTGGCAAACCCTGGAGTGTTCGTGGTGATCTCCAACAACGGCATACCACCATGTACCAAGGCTGCTACAACAGGAGCCACGTCTTGTTGATCCGCCAACCTTACAATTGCCATGATTCTTTCTGAACGGATTATCTCCAGTACATCTTCCTTCGTGCTCATCTTTTTATGTATCCTTGGGTTTTACCTGCTGCAATATCCAAAATATCATTTTCCGTGGCCAACTGTACATCCCCTTTCAAGGTATGCTTCAAAGCGCAACTGGCCGCTGCAAAACCCAACGTCTTCTGGGGGGTCCATTGCTGTAGCACACCATGAATATAGCCTGCTACGAAAGCATCTCCCGTTCCTAGGCGATCGATCACTTCTACGGTATACTCCGAGGTTTCATAAATAGTCCCGTCTACGGAACAAAGCGCGGTGATGTTGTTTTCATTGGCTGTAAACTGCTGCCGTTGGGTGAAGGCCACGGTGGGGATGTGGAAGGTACGGTGCACAAATTGAAGACCCTGTATGGTTTGTTCCGTGGGGTCGTCCGTTTCAAATTCCACACCATACACATCTCTTAATCCTCCAACGTTGCCGAAAAGGAGATCGGTATGAGCCAGAATTTCATCAAAGAGGTCCTTGGCATCATCCCCATCCTTCCAAAGGCTGCGCCTATAATTGAGATCAAAACTCACCTTGGCCCCAAGTGCCTTGGTCTTTTTAATGGCAGTCACCATCTCTCGGGCACAACTTTGGGAAAGGGCCGGAGTAATGCCCGTAACGTGCAGCCAATCTCCCTTGCACAAGATATCCTCCCAAGCCCAAGCACCTTGTTTCGAGAGTGAAAAAACCGACTGTTTACGGTCATACACCACTTTGGGGGAACGTATGGAAGTCCCCGATTCTATGAAGTAAGTGCCCATTCTCCCTTCTGATCGCTGCACATACGAGGTATCCACACCAAAGGAACGGAGATTGGCCAACGCCCCATCTCCCCAAGCGTTTTGCGGCAATGCACTGACAAAACGGGTCGCATGGCCCAATAAGGAAAGACCTGCGAGCACGTTGCTTTCCGCCCCTGCAAAACCCACTTCCAGCTGTTTTGAAAACCCTAATTTCTCCCCTAGGACAGGCGTGTTCAAACGTAGCAGTAATTCTCCAAAACCGATGATCGCCATATCAATGCTTTTGAAATTTTATAATGGTTGTAAAGTAACCAAAACATGCGACAATTACAGCTCCTGTATTCATTTCTTTTAAGCAACTGACACCACTTTTCCTTAAGCCACGGGTTCTGCGTACAGGTCAAAATCGGCGGCATCGGTAATTTTCAACATCACAAATTCCCCTTGCTTTAGGTAGTGTTCGGAGGCATCCACAAGGACTTCATTGTCAACATCGGGCGAATCAAACTCGGTACGGCCCACAAAATAATTGCCCTCTTTTCTATCTATGATACATTTAAAGGTCTTTCCTATTTTCTCTTGGTTCAACTCCCAAGATATTTGGGATTGCAACTCCATGATTTCGTTGGCCCGTTCTTGTTTGACTTCTTCGGGAACATCATCCTCAAGATTATAAGCATGGGTATTTTCCTCATGACTATAGGTAAAACAGCCCAAACGTTCAAAACGCATCTCCTCCACCCAATTTTTAAGAACTTGAAAATCCTCCTCTGTTTCTCCCGGATAGCCAACAATTAACGTTGTTCGGATGGTCATTTCGGGTACTGCCGCCCTAAAATCCTGCAACAACTTCGTCGTCTTCGCTTGGGTAGTGCCACGGCGCATGCTCTTTAAGATGCTGTCCGCAATATGCTGTAACGGAATATCCAAATAATTACACACCTTGGGCTCGCGGTTCATAACATCGAGCACATCCATAGGAAAACCGGTAGGAAAGGCGTAGTGCAGACGTATCCATTCAATACCGTCTACTTTCACCAAATTTTCCAACAGTTCTGCTAGATTTCTTTTTTTATAAAGGTCCAGTCCATAATAAGTAAGGTCCTGAGCTATAAGAATGAGTTCCTTAACACCTTTGGCAGCCAATTTTTGGGCCTCCTCCACCAATTCCCCTATTGGCTTGCTCTTGTGCTTTCCACGCATTAACGGGATGGCACAAAAAGAACAAGGACGATCGCATCCTTCGGCAATCTTCAAATAGGCGTAATTTTTTGGTGTTGTAGTCAGCCGTTCGCCAATGAGTTCATGCTTATAATCCGCACCCAGAGCTTTTAAAAGATTGGGCAATTCACTAGTTCCAAAGTATTCATCTACATTGGGAATTTCCTTTTGCAGGTCCGGTTTGTAGCGTTCGCTTAGGCATCCGGTCACAAAAACTTTATCTACCGTTCCTGCCTCCTTTTTATCCACGTACTCTAAAATGGTGTTGATGCTTTCCTGTTTGGCATTGGCAATAAAACCACAGGTATTGATCACTACTATATTACCTTCCTGCTCGTGGACCACCTGCTTTTTATTGGCCCGTAACTGCCCCATGAGGATTTCAGAGTCGTACACATTTTTGCTGCAACCCAAGGTTACCACATTGATTTTGTTCTTCTTAAGCGTTTTTGTGCGCATATACTATAAATGGGATGCAAAAATACAATAAGGGCGACTAATCCCGCCCATTCTACACGATTTCTTCCCAGATAACGTTAAACCTTAAGCGTACATCGATGTCTAACACCAAAACAGTTTCTATGAAAAGTATAAATATCTTGTTTTTCGTGATTTTGGGAATATCATTAACGGCTTGCTCAACAGACACCGATACCGACAACCCAATAGCCAATACCACTGAGGAAGAAAATCCTACGGAAACCATACCTGAAGTAGAGACACTTTATTTTCCTCCTTTAAATTCAGACGAATGGGAAACAATTAGCCCAGAGGAACTGGCTTGGAATACCAATGCGGAACCAGCATTACTAGATTACTTAAACGAAAAGGACACTAAAGCCTTTTTAATCCTTAAAGATGGGAAAATTGCCATGGAACACTATTTTGGTGATTTCAACCAGGACGATTTTTGGTATTGGGCCTCGGCCGGAAAAACGTTGACCGCCTATACCACGGGCATTGCCCAAGCAGAAGGGCTTCTTACCCTCTCCGATAAAACATCTGATTATTTGGGCGAAGGATGGACCTCTGCCCCCACTGAAAAAGAAGCCCTGATCACCATCTGGAACCAGTTGACCATGACGGCCGGCCTGGACGATACCCAAGGGGATTGCAATACCCCAGACTGTCTTACTTATGTGGCCGATGCCGGGACCCGATGGGGCTACCACAATGCGCCCTATACTTTGATACAGGAGGTCATTACACAGGCCGGTACCCGGCCTTTTGAGGAATATTTCTCAACCAAGTTAAAGGATAAAATAGGCATGGACGGTTCTTGGCTGTCCACCAACGGATTGAACAATGTCTATTGGAGTACCGCTAGGAGCATGGCCCGCTTTGGCCTGTTGAACCTTAACAGGGGGGTATGGAACGGCGAAACCATGCTAGACGATGACACCTATTTGGATGCCATGACCAACACCTCACAGGCGCTCAATAAATCATATGGGTACCTGTGGTGGCTCAACGGCAAGGAATCCTCTATGCTGCCCACATTGCAATTGGTGATCAATGAAGAATTGATTCCCGCAGCACCCCAAGACCTTTATGCAGGACTCGGTAAAAACGACCAAAAACTATATGTAGTGCCCAGTCAAAATCTGATTGTGGTACGCATGGGGAACGATACCGGAGACGCCGCCTTGGGGCCCTCCAGTTTTGATAATCAACTATGGGAGGCCTTAAGCACCCTAATCAACTAGAACATGGTCATTGATAAGCAACTGGTGTTTTTCGCCTCTTAGTTGCATCCTCAAAGGCTTTTCCCAAACGCAGCAAATGCGCCTCTGAAAAGGGTTTTCCAATAAAGGTGAGCCCAATGGGTTCGCCACTGCCCTTATACCCCATGGGTAGGGTGAGAGCAGGGTATTTTGCCACGGCCGCATACCCAGCATGATAGTTGTTTATGGAAAGAACGGCATCCAGATCATGGGCATCCAAGGCGGCATCAAAGAAGGCCCTACCGTTTTCCTCCAGCCGCTGCTTTATCCCCGCAAGTTCCTCTAGCGTGGTGGTATCTGCCAAGATGCCCTCAAACAGGGGCTGTCCGTAGGGAATCCTCACTAGGGA